>CAJVWU010000165.1 GCA_913009755.1 uncultured Bacteroidia bacterium | reverse complement strand
CCAGTCTGAGGATTTACGGGGATATGAAGTTGGTTTCCGGCATGAATCAGAATTTTAACGGAGAGGTGATTTTTGAATCTGTTTTCCCCGGGAAGGTCATCAGAACTGCGGGGCATCCTTTCCTGAATAATGTCTATTTCCTTGGAATTGGCGGCGGATGGCGACTTCTGGATGATTTTACTGCTGAAAATAACACATATTTCCTGCATGGTTCGTTCGAGATCAACGGGTATAAACTTTCTTGCAGTGACTTCATTTCGATGGAACCCAACGACAGGTCATTGATACTTTCAACTTCGGAGATCAGCGTTTCATCATGGCAGATCAACGGGCAAAACCTTGTTTTACAGGCCGTATCGGCATCTTTTTATATCGAAAGTTTGCTTTCAAACAATTACGGTTCAACATTGAGATACGGTAACATCAGATTTGTCGGTTCATCCGGGACGGTAATCAACTCAGAGGTTTATGTTATTTATAACAATATTGATTTTGATTTCGACGGGGCAATATCAGGCGATTGTAAAATAAATACCGTAACCGTTAACGGAAACGGAAGCATAACCGACAGTGACACAATTAACCGTGTAATATATAATGGCCCGGGAACCGTGAAGGGAGGCCATCATGTTATCGGTTCATTTACGGGAAAAGGTCCTTGCATTATCGAGGGGAATAATGAAGTCGGTACCGCTTTATTTTATGCCGGTGGAATAATCAGTGGAAAAAATCAGGTTGACAGTGCACGCTTTTTCAAAGGCGGAGCAGTGGTGGAATCCAACCAGATCAGGAAACTGTTGATAACCCAATACGGAACCATCGAAGGCATCAACAATATCCTGGATGCGACCCTGTTTGGTGACGGATACTTTACGGGAAACAATAATTTTGGTACCCTCACACTGAGCCCGGGAAACACCTATACGTTTGCCATATTTGATACACAAACAATTGAGAACGAATTGAATATTACCGGTGATTGTTACAAACCCATCCGGATGCTCAGCGATACGAACGGGGTGCAGGCCATCATAAAATGTAATGCACCTGTTGCCGGGGAATATCTTTCGCTCCGCGACCTGAAAGCGGAAGGGACAATCCCTTTTGTGGCTGCAAACTCGGTTGACCTGGGGAATAATACAAACTGGAATATTCAGACCACAACAGGGCTGGACCTTTTCTGGGTAAACGGGAATGGTGACTGGGACGATCCTGCACACTGGGACATTGCATCAGGCGGTCCTGGAGGACATTGCCCGCCAACCGAGATTGACAATGCTTTTTTTGATGGCAATTCTTTTTCTGCCTCCGGACAGGCAGTTACCGTAAATGTTAAAAATGCGGTTTGCCGGGATATGACATGGAAAAATGTGAACGGGCCTCTTTTGCAAGGTGCCGACACGAATAATGTCAGTATCTATGGTTCGCTAACCCTGACTCCTCAAATGCAATGGATGTTGCTCGGCCAGACTTTTTTCGAAGCCACCGAAAAAGGCCGGACCATTACCTGTGCAGGAAATACTTTTAAAAACAACATCTGGTTTAACGGGCGGGGCGGTTCGTGGAAACTTCTCGACAGCATGGAAACCAACAACATAATAATGTTTCAGCAGGGAGAGGTTTATTCGCTGGGACATGATATAAAGTGTGCCGTTTTTTCTTCAACCGATACCACAACCAGGAAACTCTGCCTGAGCACTTCTACGGTTACGATGACAAGGATGGCCCGGAAAGTATGGATTTTTAATGCTTCAAACCTGGAATTGTGTGCCGATTCATCATTGTTGATTTCTTTGTCGCCAGCCGGTGATATTTATAGTTTTAGCGGGAAGCCCCTTGTTTACAACAATGTTGAATTCTATGGCCAGTCATCCACACTGCTCAATGATGTTTATTGCACTTATAATCTGGTTACTTATTTCAGCGATTTTGGATTTGTAAAAGGTAACTGCACCATTGATACGGTCACTTTTGTTGGTGTTAAAGGAACCGTGCTGGATTCGGACATCATAAAAACCGCTATTTTTT
>CAJVWU010000164.1 GCA_913009755.1 uncultured Bacteroidia bacterium | reverse complement strand
TATGATTACCCTGTCAAAACAGCCCAAGGTGCCATTGATTTTATTCTTGTATGTTGTTGTAAGTAATTCCATGTCTCAAAGATGCAAAAAATCCCTGTTTGGTTGTGGCTTGTCCACGTTGGGATATTCAAGATTCTCCTTGTATACATAAATAAAATCTTTTGGCACTTCGCCAATATAGCTTGGTTGATGCGCTTTTCCATCATAAAGAATAATAATATCGCCAGCGTCGATGTTTTTTAAAAGATTTTTAAATGCATTCCTTGCTTTTATTGGTTTACTATTGTCAAAGCTAGAATCAACCGGTTTCCATAATAATTTACAAGCGTTGAATCCATCGTCTTTAATCATAAAGTCTCTAATATAACTTGGACAGTCTTGGAATTTATTTTTACGGTAATTATCGTATAGCCATGATAAATCACCCCCATACCATCCTTGGGAACACACATAATTATTTATTGGTTCTTCTTTTTTACTATTTTCTTGGGGCAATGAAACCTTCCAAATCTTTGCCATGTTTCTTATTTTGATTTCAACATTTTTTTAATTGTCTTCTTAAATATTATCAATCGAAGTCATAGTTATCAGAATTCGGGTCATACCTGTCTGGGAGCATCATATCCAGCATATCCTCTTGAACGTAAAGTCCTAGGTAACGTTTCAGTTCCAATATTCTTTTTTCAAAAGATTCAGGAGTATATTCTTCAATAAAATCATAATCCAGCAACACGTAATTTTCTTCAATATACTCAAGCTCATTTTCTATATGATCCCAATCTGTTTCCTCGGCATCGTCAACGTAATGCTCAAGATCGGTCAGACGTTTCACCAGGGCGATAATTTCTTTTTCCATCATTCAAATATTTTTGCAAGTTATTAAAAAACTGAATTCAGTATTTAACATATTCCAAGTTTTCGTTAATATTTTACCTTATCCGATCTTACACTTTGGAAAGTAACTTCCCCGTAAGTATTTTCTCGTCTATTTCAACAAGCTGGTCCCACAATTCTGATTTAAACAGCACATCCATATCTGTAAGCGGGATATAATTCCTGAACCTTTCAAACATCTCGAATGTCCAGTTAAAATTTCTGTTATCAATCAGCTCTTTCCAGTCCCACCGTTTGGCAAACTGTTCAATGATTTCAGCAGAAAGAAATTTAATTGACCGGGAGATATTCTGCCAGTTCCAGTAGTTTTCAAACTTTTTCAAAAGACTCAAATCGCGCAATGGCGACCAATACGTTCTTTGATAGAATATATATTCTGAAAGCACATCCCAGTCAATGCGTCTTTTAAACCGTTCAAGCATCTCCTCATCCCAGTCTATCCCGTCATTTTCACACAATGCTTTCCAGTCCAGTTTATCTGCAAACTTCTCAAGTAAATTCATATTCCAGGGAATATCCTTATTCGCTGAAATTTTTTTCCATACCTCTTTTTCACGAATACTTCTTAAGAATTCATCTCCGAAATTTTGAAAATCATTTTGTGTTTTCATAGCAAATCAATTTTGATGAATAAATATTGTTCAGAGGCAAAACTAGATCCTGCCTGCGCCAAACTATGTCGCCGGCAAAAGATTTTTGAAAAAGTAGTTTTCCAATCCGCTAAATCCGGTTCGGTTTAGCGGTTTATAATGAGTAGGGTTTCAACCGGGGAAAAGGACCGAAAAATCACCGGTATCTGAAATGTTTAAGTATTGATTTTTCCGGGACGATCTCATGTTTGAATTTAAGGAGGCAAGATAAAAAAGCGTACGGAAAACTTTAAACGTGGAAACCCGTCTGATGGGAACGGGCAGGTTTCAAGCAGGTATCTGACTTTCCCGTACCGGCGGCTTTAGCCGCCGCTCTCCTCTGAAACAGCATACTAAACAACGGCGACTAAAGTCGCCGGTACGAAAGTTTCTCTTCCCTTGTTAACATCTTTTATCACTTGATATTAAATCATTATTAAAGATATAATAAACTTGACTTGACACTAGCACACCTCATTCTTCTTCAGCTTATCCCTGAATGTGGAGAGTTTCAGTCCCAGTTTGCGGGCGGCTTCGCTTTGGTTGCCGTTGGTGTCAGCGAGGGCTTCCCGGAGGAGGCGGGCTTCGAGGCATTGCATCACCTCACCGTATGTCTTGTCCTGAAATAGGTTGACACTTTTTCAAAAGAAAAAGGAGGTCAATTTATGAGTATTTACAAGATTCCTGACAAGGACAAATGGAAAAACAGGTATAGTTATGCCTTTAAAATGGAAGTT
>CAJVWU010000163.1 GCA_913009755.1 uncultured Bacteroidia bacterium | reverse complement strand
TTTACCAGGGATACGAAGCAAAAGGGGACTCACCATTTGAAAGTGCCATTGAGAGTGTAAGGGTGCGTTTCCGTCCGGTTTTGATGACGGCATTCGGAACCATAGCCGGGATGATACCCATCGCCATGGAATCGGCTGTGGGACTTGAACGGCTGAGCCCCCTGGCTGATGTGGCCATCGGCGGACTGCTGATTGGTACACTCTTAACCCTGATTTATGTACCTATGTTTGCCTATTCTGTTGATAACAAAAACAAAAAAAGGCAAACGGTGGAAATTAAAGAATAAGCAAAGAGGGAACTATTCAGATTTGTACCTTTGCGCAAACAAATAAAACGATGAATAACAACCCGCAAAAAGGATACTCAACCGCCGAATTACAGGGACAGATCAAGTATTTACAGCTTTTATCCGAAAAATTCCCGAACGTTCAGAGTGCAAGCACCGAGATCATCAACCTCTCGGCCATACTGAACCTGCCCAAAGGAACCGAACATTTCCTTTCTGATATCCACGGGGAAATACAAACGTTCAACCACGTGCTTGCTAACGCTTCGGGTGTGGTTAAACGGAAAATAGATGAGGTTTTCGGTAAATCATTAAGGAAAAAGGATAAAAACATGCTGGCAACATTGATCTATTATCCCAAAGAAAAACTGCACCTTATCCTGAAAAACGAAGACGACCCGCACGAATGGTATGCCATCACGCTGCAAAGGCTGAGTATGGTGGCCCGTGCAGCCGCATCAAAATACACCCGCTCGAAAGTCCACAAAGCCATGCCGAAGAACTTTGCCTACATTATTGATGAACTTTTGAATGAGAGCGGCGAAAACAAAGAAGAGTATTACGACAGCATCATCAATACCATTATTCAGATCAACCGGGCCGAAGCCTTTATTATTGCCATCAGTAAATTTATCCAGAGTTTACTGATTGACCGCCTTCACATTATTGGCGATGTTTTTGACCGCGGGCCTTATGCCGAAAAGGTAATGGACAGGATCATCAACCATCATTCGGTTGACATCCAATGGGGTAACCATGATATTGTGTGGATGGGCGCTGCATCGGGCAGCCTGGCCCTGATTGCCAATGTTATCCGTATATCGCTACGCTATGCCAACCTTGAAACCCTTGAAAACGGATATGGCATTACCCTTTTACCCCTGGCTAGCTTTGCCCTGAAACAGTATGCCGATGACCCCTGCAACCAGTTTGAAACCAAAGCAAAAGTTGACGGATCAGGTTATGAACTGGTCAAAAAAATGCACAAAGCAATCACCATTATCCAGTTCAAGCTTGAATCGCAGATCATTGAACGGAACCCGCAATTCAAAATGGATGACAGGCTGTTGCTGGACAAAATCAACTTTGAAAAGGGAACCATAAAAATCGGAGATAAAGAATACGAACTGCTTGATAAACATTTACCAGGAGTTGACCCTGAAAACCCCTTTGCCTTATCAGAAGAAGAACAGGAAGTGATGAACAAGCTGAAACGCAATTTTATCAACAGCCAGCGTCTTCAAAAGCATATTGATTTTCTGTATTCCCATGGCAGTATGTACCTGACGTACAATTCAAATCTGCTGTATCACGGATGCATACCCATGAATGATGACGGAACATTCCAATCGTTGACCATCGAAGGAAAAGAATACTCAGGCAAAAAATTGTTTGACAATCTGGAAAGGTTAGCGCGAAAAGGATATTTCAACCGTTACAGTTACAGAAGCGATGATTCGAACCTGGATTATACCTGGTATCTTTGGTGCGGCACTGTTTCGCCTTTGTTCGGGAAAAAGAAAATGGCCACTTTTGAACGGCAGTTCATTGCTGAAAAGGAAACCCACAAAGAAGAACAAAACGCTTATTACAAACTGGCTTACAACAGTGAACAATATTGCGACCTGATCATGGAGGAGTTTGGGCTCGATCCCGCTGTGTCGCATATTGTCAACGGCCATATTCCCGTAAAAGTTATAAAAGGCGAAAGCCCCATCAAAGCCAACGGTAAATTGTTTGTTATTGACGGCGGCATGTCAATCCCTTATCAAAAAGTTACCGGCGTTGCAGGTTATACCTTGATCTATAACTCATACGGACTGGTATTGGTGGAACACCAGCATTTTGAATCATCGCAAAAAGCCATTGAAGAAGAAAAAGACATTATCTCGAAGCGTATGATCATCGAAAAGAATGCGACCCGTAAAAGGGTAAAAGATACGGATGTGGGGAAAGAACTCCAGTTGCAGATCAACGACCTGGAAATACTCCTGGCAGCTTTCAGGAAAGGGGTGATAAAAGAAACGTTTGAATAGGGGAAGGGGTGAGTTGGTTGAACCGGTGAATGAGTATTTAACGGAATAAGGTGTATGGGGGGAATAAGGGTTGCAGTTGGTGCAGGCAATGGAATGACGGAAGGATGGAAGGATGGGGGATGGACAGACCTTCCGGCGTGCGAAGCTCCTGGAAGATACTGTGTTAAAATCCAAATTTTTTTTAATATTTTTGTGTCAGCAGAAAGAAGGCTTTGGTCGAAGCTTTGTACTGAAGTCTATCTTGTGTAGAGGAGCCCTGCTCCTCTACTTTTTTTGTTG
>CAJVWU010000162.1 GCA_913009755.1 uncultured Bacteroidia bacterium | reverse complement strand
CGACGAAGGGCAGTATTGGGTAACGGTCACTTCAACAGAAAGTTGCCAATCGGCAGACACGGTCATGGTGCTTTGGAGCGGACAATCATTTTACCTGCCCAACGCCTTCACGCCCAACGGCGACGGGCTGAACGACGAGTTCAAACCCGTGCAGCGCTATGACTTTGTGAAAACCTACCGGCTGTTCATTTACAACCGCTGGGGCCAGCTCATTTTCGAAACCGCCGACATCAACCGCGGCTGGGACGGCACTTTCAAAGGAAAACCCGTGGAGCAGGGGACTTACGTTTACAAGATCGTTTACACGGCCACTTCCACCGGCAACGAACCGCAAAGCGTGGCGGGGAATGTGATGGTGGTGAGGTGAAGCGGGGGTTACACGGGTGCGAGGTTGCAAGGTGCTGTGTTCCGTTTCAAGTGTCCACGGCCCCTGAAGCCCTAATTTTGAATAGCTTTAAGCGTGGATGTTTAAAGCAGCAGAAAGGACGCTTACAGCAGAGGCTGGTAGGGAAAAAGGTTTTACAATCCCAACAAAACCTCAATGCCGTCTTTTCCGCTAAATAACATTCTTTCAGGGTTTTCGAGCATTTCTTTCACTTTAACCAGGAAACTCACCGATTCACTACCGTCAATCAGGCGGTGGTCATAGGATAGTGCTACATACATGACGGGATGTATCTCAACTTTTCCGTTCACGGCAACGGGTCGTTCCACAATGTTGTGCATACCCAGGATGGCGCTTTGTGGTGGGTTGATAATGGGTGTGGACAGCATGGAACCGAAAACGCCGCCATTGGTAATGGTAAATGTACCTCCCTGCATCTCTTCAAGGGTAATTTTGTTTTCGCGTGCTTTCACGGCCAGTTCTTTCACTTTGGATTCAATTTCCGCCAGGCTGAGCATCTCCGCATTACGGATAACCGGAACCACCAGGCCCTTCGGCCCGCTGACCGCTATGCTGATGTCAACATAATTAAATATTACCGTTTCATCCCCTTCAAACTGCGAATTGATTTGCGGAAAATAAGCGATGGCCTCCGTGACGGCTTTGGTAAAGAATGACATAAACCCCAAACCAATGCCGTATTGTTCTTTAAAAATTTCTTTGTAGCGGGCCCGGATATTCATGATGGGCATCATGTTTACCTCGTTAAATGTGGTGAGCATGGCGGTTTCATTTTTTACGGAAACCAGTCGCTGTGCCAGTTTCTTGCGCAGCATGCTCATTTTATTCACGTCTTTGGTGCGCTCTCCGGTCCAGCGGGTTGATGCAACCGGTGAAGATTTTGCGGCAGGGGTTTTGCCTTTGTGTGACAAATAAAACTCAACATCCTGTTTGCCGATCCGGTATTGTTTAAAAAATTCTAACAGATCCTGACCGCTGACATTTTGGCTTTCCATCAGTTTACGGGCAAGAGGTGAAACGACCAGGTCCGGTTCGCTTTTTTCCGGTTGAGGTTTTGTTTTTTCAAGTTCCTTTTCTTTTGCAGGCTTTTCTTTGACAGGTGTTTCAGTCGGTTGCTTTTCTTCAACCGGTTTTCCTTCTGCTTTTTCTTTTACCGGGGCTTTTTTCTTTTCACCTTTTTGTTCGGTATCAACGGTGGCAATTACGGTACCTATTTCAACGGTTTCCCCTTCCTCAACCAGGATAGTTATTTTCCCGTCTTCGGGTGATGCAAGGGGCAGGGTGGCCTTGTCCGAATCAATTTCAACGATGTCCTGGTCTTTTTCAACCGTTTCGCCGTTTTCAACAAGCCAGCTTGCTATCTGTACTTCGTTAATGGATTCTCCCGGGCTGGGGACTTTTATTTCAACAATCATTTTTGCTTTATTTCAATGGTTTTATTCCGGAGTGGAATTTACTGTCAATATGATCAACATGCAGTTCCTGTAATTCTTTTTCAAATGATTTCCATTTGTTTCCGATGCAGACCATTTCACATTCTTCGTTAAGATAGGGGCAAATACATTCTTCAAACACTTTATCCATGATCTTTTGCTGGCGGATAACGTGGAATTTGGAAGAACCAGTTGCCGGGCTTCCGCTTGCCGGCCTTGCAATGACTCTTAAATTAAAATCAGGTTCCATGTTTTTTCTCACAAATTCCCATGCACCCATATTTACCGGCTCTTCCTGTGCCCAGATGAAGTGCGTGGCTTTTTTGTATTTTGATTTCAGCTTGATCAGTTGTTGCAAAGGAAAAGGATAGAGTTGTTCAATCCTGATCAGGGCGATGGTTTCCTTTTTGAGTTTTTCTTTTTCTGCAAGCAGGTCATAATAGACCTTTCCGGTGCAAAATACCAGTTTTGTGATTTTTCCGGGATTGGCTGTTTCGTCATCCAGCACCTCTTTGAACCCCCCTTTTGTAAAATGGTCAATGGGTGAAATGCAGCGCGGGTGGCGCAACAGGCTCTTGGGTGTAAATATGATCAATGGCTTTCTGAAAGGGCGTTTCAATTGCCTTCGGAGAATATGGAAAAAGTTGGCCGGAGTGGTGCAATTGGCAATCTGCATGTTGTTCTCCGCTGACAAAATCAGGAACCGTTCCATGCGAGCGCTGGAATGGTCGGGTCCCTGGCCTTCGTAACCGTGTGGCAAAAAAATTACCAGGTCGTTCATCACATTCCATTTGTCTTCGGCACTACTCAGGAACTGATCGAAAATAATTTGTGCCCCGTTGGCAAAATGGCTAATTCCTATTTTGATGCGCTAAGCAAAATGAATCTTGACCCTATAGAGGAAAAAGTCTGAATTTCTTGCCCCATAATTAACATTGATAAAACGTTGTAGATTCTGATTAAGAGCTTCAGCT
>CAJVWU010000161.1 GCA_913009755.1 uncultured Bacteroidia bacterium | reverse complement strand
AGGTTGGTAAACATATTGGAGAGGGTTGTAAGCAATTTATTCCCGATGGAATGCCAGAAAAACAAAATACGATGAGGCTCGCCACCCATAAAACGTGAGCCGTAAACGACATCGGCAAAGCCATCCAGTACCGGTTGCAACAGCACATTATATTCCGCCGGATTATATTCGGTATCTGCATCCTGAATAACAATAAAATCACCGGTAGCTTCTTCAATGCCGTGATGGATGGCTGCTCCTTTTCCCCGGTTAACAGTTTGTTTTATCAAACGGATGTTTTCCGTGGAATGCTCTTTTTTGAAAGCTTCTACCCGGGTTTCCGTGTTATCTGTAGAGGCATCGTCAACAATAATGATTTCTTTTCGTATTTCCCCGAGCAGGTTTGCGGAAACAATTTTTCCCAAAATGACCTCAATGGTGTCGGCTTCGTTGTAAGTGGGAATGATGACGGAAAGTATTTTCACATTCATAGATTTTGATTCAGACAAAGATAATATTTCGCCAAAATTAATATTCGAGACCCTTCATTGCTCAATGTAATTTAAAAATATAGAATTTCCCCCACCGGCCAATACGATCTTTGATAAACGGCTGCAAATAAGGCTGCTGCAGAAGGCTGCTGTCGGTAACAATCATATATTTCAAATCTGATTTAATACCCTGCCTGATTTCAAGACTGTCCCTGAACCGGCCACCAAAAGTGGTATATCCTTTCTGATCCATAAAATACAAAGTAATGTCAAAGCTCGGATCTTGTTCCACAAGCATGGGATCGGTTCGCTTAATCCCCAGCGAACGTAAATATGGAGTAATGTTATCAATGTTATCCAGCCCTTTCGTCTCCGTCAAATAAGGATTTAGCCAATTCACATGGTAGCGATTATAAATATTCCGGGCACAAACATTTACATTATATACCATCAACAAAACAAGCAAAACCCTAAATATCCAACTCTTAAAAACACGAGGGCAATGTAGTTTCAATAAATAAAAAAAGGAGGTAAAAATACTCAGCATAAAAATAAGCTGGTTAATCAGGTAATAATCGTGATGATTGAACACTTGGAAAAACAGCAGGAGATATAATAAAAACCCTATTCCCAGCAAGGCCATAAAATACCATAGAAATTTTTGACTTTTTTTATAAGAAAATAATACCGCTATAAAAAGAACAATGGCAATCCCTTGCATGACTTTACTTTGGTAACTACTTAACCACAAGATTCTTACTGAATGAATAATATCAAGAATGTGTGCTTTATTTATTTCCCAGATAGGCAAAATACCAATCAAAAAAATACCGGAATTATGCCTGGAATTATACGATGCAGCGTACCAGTACCAAAGTGCTATTAGTATGATAACGATAAGAAAAGGAAGTATTTGAATTTTTGGCCGGGGAAACAACTTACCGTTTTTCCCAAATCTGACAGGAAAAATTTGCTCTATTACAAAAATTCCAAGGATGGCCACGAAACCCATTAAACCGGGAGTTTTTAACAACCCTCCTGTCAAAAAGAAAAGCATGGAAATAAAGAGGAATTTATTCTTTCCCGAATCATAAAACTTGTAAAAAAAGAACAGACCTATCAGTGCAAAACTAAAAGCGGGTACATTCATCAGAAAGTTGTTGGAATAGTACACAAAAATCGTGGAACTATAAAGAATAAGCGCCATAAACAAGCCCATAAAGCTATCTTTCAGGATACCTTCCACGGTTTTTGCAAGGGCAGCCAACCCGGCAAAACTGATAAGCAAAACGATAAGCCGATATATATATTCATGGTAACCCGTTATTTTCCATAGCTTTCCAATACCGTAATATAGCAGTGGAAAATCGGAAACCGTTTTGCCATCTCCATCTCTGCCAAGATAATGGATAACCGGAGCAAAGAAACTACCATCATTATGATAAAAATTCAAAGTAAAAGAAAGGCAGTCGCATTGTCTCCATTGGTGCACACTTTGGGGTCGCAAAAACAGAATAGTATCAAAACCATAAATAAAAAACAAAATTACAAGTAAACCCATCAGTACCAGAAGAGAGTATTTTGGGAAATAATAATTGTTAGTTTTTATTTTCATTTAATAATGGCTTGTATGTATAAAATTCATTTAGACATCCTCGTTAAAATTTTAAAAGACAAAAATAACAAAAATACGCCGAGCCTCACTTTCATAAAACAAAGTGGCTTCGGATAATTTATCGGATGTTGTAAAAAGACAAAATTATCATTTTCTTTTCAATACGGAACAACCACGAAAACATAACTATCTGTTTTAATTGCTTTTTCCGTTTATGGAATCCTGTTGTTTTGCTTTGGAAAAATACAATTGAAGAATTCCCTCTCCGTTTTGGGGATTTTCAAAAAGTAACTTTTTCTTAACAGTAAATCCTTTATGGTTTTCAAAAAGTTTATGGATAGTTCTACTATAAAGCTCCTTGTTGTCTTTTTCAAGATAGAGATAGACGGGTTTTCCCGAGGTGATAATGTTATTGGGATCAAAACCTTTCCCCCAATATTTTAATGAATTGTCCCATGTAAAATACTGGTATGTGTTTGGGTAAAGATTGTTCAGTTTCTCTTTATAATCGGGCCAGTTTTTCCCTCCCATACAAAAACTGTACATTATTGCATATTCCTGAAAAGGGCATCCATAATCCTGACTAACAATAATCTTATAGCTATCTTTTTTAAGTGTGTTGGCCACATCCCGGGTTTCAATCCTGGCAGCCATCTGGGCGCTGACACTTTTGGACACAATCCGCATATACGGAATCTCATTCTTTATTTTATCTCCAATAATGAATATGAGCAGAAGACCGAGAACGATTTTTACAGCCCGCTGATGGAAAAATGACAAGATAATTTCCATGTTCAGAATCAAAACAAAAGGGAATAATAACAATGCCGGAACAAAATACCTGATGGCGTACTGC
>CAJVWU010000160.1 GCA_913009755.1 uncultured Bacteroidia bacterium | reverse complement strand
TGTTCAATGGACGGGTGACCATTAGGTATTTTTGAGAAATCATCTTTTCCCATTAGTTTTTGATCCCAGTTAAAAGGGCAATGATCGGTGGCCACAACTTCTACCAATCCCTGGTTGATTCCTGCCCAAAGAGTTGCCTGGTCTTTTTTTTCACGTAAGGGCGGGCTCATGACCCATTTGGCACTTTCAAACCCCTTATCATATAAAGAAGCATCAAGAGTAAGATACTGGATGCATGTTTCTGCAAAAACCTGCTGGTTGCGGCGCGTAGCATTCCGCACCGCATTCAGCGCCCCTTCGCATGTTACGTGGACAATATAACTTGGGCAGCCCGTAGAATTTGCCATATCAACAAATCGTTCACTTGCCTCTGTTTCAGTTTCTTCCGGCTGTGCAAGGTAATGGTATAAGGGAGAAAGCTTACCCTCGCTTTTGTATTTGGTAATGAGGTCATCAATCATATCGCCGTTGGTGGCATGAACGGTAACCATACCCCCGTGCAGCTTAACCTCCTTCATCAGTTCTACCATCTGCAGGTCATCAATCATTAAAGCACCTTTGTAGGCCATGAAGGTTTTGAAAGAAGTAATGCCTTCTTTCTCAATCATATTTTTTATTTCTCTTTTTGTGTCAGGGTTAAAGTCGGTTACAGCCATGTGAAAGGCGTAATCACTCACACAGTTATTATCTGACCTTGAACGCCATTCGTCGAGCGCTGACTGAAGGGAGTGACCTTGCTTTTGTATCACAAAGTCAATTACCGAGGTAGTACCGCCATACAAAGCAGCCCGGGTACCCGTTTCGTAATTGTCGCTTGATGAGGTTCCCATAAAAGGCATTTCGAGATGCACATGGGAATCAATTCCGCCAGGGAAAACAAGCAGCCCCGTTGCATCTATTATTTTATCGGCTTTCATAGAGAGATTTTTGCCGATGACCTTTATTTTTTCACCTTCGATGAAGATATCCGCCACACTATCTGATGCGACAGTGATGATTCTTCCGTTTTTTATTAATACTGACATAGTAAAAAAATTAAAATTTATAAATATTCTTTTTCATGATCATTCAATATATCCGAAATGAAATTTCAAAAGTAACAAACCAGGTATAAGAATACAAATTAACCAAAGCATTATGACATAGTTAATTACAATATTTATCGGCAATAGCTATTGCCTGTGAAATGATATTCATCCCTTCATCAACCTGCTCTTTTTTGATATTTAAAGGTGGCACCACGAAAATGTAGTTCCAACGGACAAAAGTGTATAATCCCAATTCTTTAATTTTAGCTGCTACTTTGTTCATTACCATCATTTCTTCCGGTTTCGCGTTGAAAGGCGCCATAGGTTCTTTGCTAAGCCTGTTTTTCACCAGCTCAAAACAACCCAACAAACCGGTATTTCTGAAATCGCCGATACTCGGATGTTGCTGTTTCATTTCTTCGGCTGTTTTCTCAATGTATTTCCCCATACTGACTGCATTTTCCAGCATATTTTCATCTTTATATATTTTTAGTACTTCAAGTGCTGCGGCACAAGATACGGGATGGGCATTATAGGTCATGCCGAGCATCAAGGGCTTGTCGTCGTAATAAGAGGCGATCTTGTCGCTTACAATCAAAGCCCCTAATGGCAAATATCCGGCAGTAATTCCTTTTGCAGAAGCGATCATGTCAGGTACTACGTCATGGTTTTCGATACCAAACCATTTTCCGGTCCTGCCAAACCCACTCATCACTTCATCAGCAATTAAGAGGATGCCATGTTTGTCGCAAATAGCCCTCAGTTGTTTGAAATACCCGGGTGGATATTTAATACAACCCGATGAACCACTTTCACCTTCCATTAATATGGCGGCTATATTTTCAGGTCCCTCAAACGTAATAATCCTTTCAATATGGCTTATACATTCCATTTTACAATATCCTAATTCCTGGTTCCACGGACAACGGTAGCAATAGGCATCTTCAACATGAACTACATTAGGCATCTGTTGTGTATCAGATGGTAATTTTCTTGGGTCGCCACCAACAGTCATTGCACCATAGGTAGCACCGTGATAGGAACGATATCGTGAAATAATTTTATGCCTCCCGGTGTACAGCCTTGCCAGTTTAATGGCATTTTCAATAGCAGTGGCGCCACAAACGGTAAAAAAGGTTTTTGTCAGGTTCCCGGGAGTAATTTCTGCAATTTTTTTACCGAGGTCCCCTCTTGCTTTTGTAACACAACTTGGGGTCACATAGCTTATTTCCATCATTTGGTCGGCAACGGCTTTTGTTACGCGCTGATTTCCGTGGCCGATATTCACATTCATCAAACCTGAAGAGAAATCAAGGTAACGTTTCCCATCATAATCATACAAGTTAACACCCCTGCCGCTTTTGATAGCAATCGGGGAGATGCCTTTCTGCTTACTCCAGGAAAACAAGGTATAATCCATACTGTTTTGTATGATACGGGCACTTTCTGAAACTGATTTTGTTTCTGACATGATTAATAAAGTGTTTACGTTAAATAATTATTTTTAAATTCCTTTAACTCATCCAGTTAATACCTGCTTCCGGATTCCATTTTGTCGTGGTTTTCTTTAGTTTGGTCCAAAACTCAATGGAACGCTTTCCTGTGATATCACCTACGCCAAATTTACTTTGATTCCAGCCCCCAAAAGAGAATGGCTCTCTCGGAACAGGAACGCCCACGTTGACACCAAGCATTCCCGCACTTGCATGTTCAGTAATATATTTTGCCATTCCGCCGTTTTGTGTAAATACGGCAGCAGCATTCCCATAAGGGCTGGCATTTTCGATGGATAATGCCTCATCCACGGTTTCAACACGTATGATGCTGATAACCGGGCCGAAGATTTCTTCTTTTGCCACGGCCATATCAGGAGTAACAGAATCGATAACCGTAGGCCCTACATAGGTTCCTTTTTCTTT
>CAJVWU010000159.1 GCA_913009755.1 uncultured Bacteroidia bacterium | reverse complement strand
TTATTTGCACATTAAGCTGAGAATATTTGAACCCGCGCAGTACCGGATCAATGCCCAGGGCCCCTTTTCTAACCCCTGAAATATTGGCTACATTTCTTAATAAATCACCCACACCCTGTAAATTACTTTTCTGAACAGTATGGATGTCAATATTTTCTGTTCGGTAAGGTTTATTCTTTACCGATACGCCCATGATTTCAATTTCCTTAAGCTGTTCTGTTTTGGGCTCAAGCCGAATGGTTTGTTGCTGATAAGTTTTTCCGGGTCTATAAGTCTTTTCCAACGAATGATAACTGACATGTAAAAACATGAGCACCACATCTTTCTTGCTTACAATCTTCAAAAAGAACTTTCCGTCCGTACCGGTCGTTGTACCCGTCTTGGTTTTGCTATCAAAAACCTGTGCATTGGGGATTGGCTGAAGGGTTTTTGCATCAGTAACTTCGCCCGAAACAATAAGTTCCTGGCCAAAAGCATTGATATAAATCAATACCATAACAAATAAAAGAAAGCTGCTTTTCATTCCCGGAAAATATATGCAAAGATCATGAATATTATGATAAATATCACATAAACAGTTATAAATCCTTTCTAAATTAACCACCCTTATTGGCAACGGACACAGGATAAAACTGTATTTTCGTTCCCTGACAAAAACTTGCAACTATGCGTTTTAAAGTTGGCGATAAAGTAACTTTCCTTAATGAAAGCGGTGGTGGTGTGGTCAAGGCGATCATTGACAGTAAGCTGGTAAAAGTTGAAACCGGGGACGGGTTTGAAATGCCGGTTTTGTCATCGGAACTAATCCCCGATTACAGGTCAATGGAAACAGAAGATATCAATGTTTTTGCTCCTGTTGAAAAGCCTAAAAACAAAAAACCTGTTTACGAAGAACCCGAAGCCACAACCATTAGTGAAATCAACCCGTGGGGCACTATCAGGGAAGAAAAAGGGATTTACCTTGCTTTTGAGCCGCATAACCAGCAATGGGTACTGACCGGTGATCTGGATGTGATTTTGCTGAACCACACTTCACAGTACCTGTTATACAATCTTTTCCTGAAACAAAACGGGGAGCTTCAGGGCGTGGATTACGGGTCGCTGGAAAAAGGGAACAAGGTTGTGATTGAAACCATCTCAAGGGAGGATATTGAAAACTGGTGTTCGGGTTACATTCAGTTTATGTTTTACAGTAGCAGCCCACGTGTGTTGTGGCTGCCGATCCACACGGTTATCGAAATAAAACCCAACCGTTTTTTTAAAGAAGGCAGTTACCGTAGCAATACCCTTTTGCAAGGGAAAGCCCTTTTGCTGGGTCTGGCTCCTGAAAGCACTTTTCAATCTGTTTCCGAAAGTGAAGAATCGCGCAAATACGACAACCACGGACAAGCTACGGAGGCACAGCCGGTAAAAGAAAAGCCATTGATTGACAAATACCGGACAAACTTTGATGAGGCTGTGGTGGACCTGCACATTGGCGAGTTGGTTAATAACATTGCCGGCCTGTCAAGCCATGATATGTTTGATATCCAGATGGACTATTTCCATAAAACGCTGGAAAGTGCCATTAACAATGATTACAGAAAAGTCACTTTTATTCATGGTGTGGGCAATGGCATCCTTAAAAATGCCATCATAAAAGCGTTGGAAGAATATGAACAACTTAAAAACAAAATGGCCTCTATCAGCAAGTTTGGTGTTGGCGCTATTGATATTTTGATAAAGGATAATGAATAATGGATATAATTTACATAAAATTTAAAAAAATATGAAACGGCTTAAAAATATATTCTTTTCCATGGAAACCATGGGGTATCTGATCCTGGTATTTGCAGCATCCATCGCAACTGCCACTTTCATCGAAAACGATTTTGGCACGGCAGCGTCCAAAGGTATGGTTTATAACTCGGTATGGTTTGAAATATTGTTGCTATGGCTGGCCGCCAATCTTGTTGTCAACATATTCAGGTACAAGATGTACAAGAGAAAAAAGTTCACCCTCTTTATATTTCATTTTTCGTTTTTAATCATCCTGCTCGGTGCGGCAATCACCCGTTATATTAGTTTCGAAGGTTCGATGCATATACGACAAGGGGATACATCCAACACATTGGTATCAGATCAGGCTTATGTCCGTGTATGGCTGAATGAAGGAACCGACAGTGCCTACAAAGAAAAAGAGGTGCTTCTTTCCACAATCCGCCCGACAGCATACGGCACAAAGGTTAAGCTCGACAACAAAAAGTTCCGTTTTAAAGCTGTAAAATATATTCCGAATGCACAAAAGGTTATATCCCAGCTTCCCTCGGGCGGCGATCCGTATATGGTGCTGGTTGTTTCATCCGGTATGGGCAGGCAAACGGTATATATCAAATATAATAGCACACAACAGTTGGGTTCGCAGTTGCTTAACTTCAGCGATAAATTTGCCCATGGTGCCGTTAATGTTAAACTCGAAGATGACAGATTAATGATTACAGCACCTGATACTGTTTTCGTTATGTCTATGACCGGCAGCCCGCAAAACACCCTGCTGCCCAACCTATCGAACCATCTTGAAACCGGGAAACTTTATCGGATTGGGAATATGAGTTTCGTGCTGACCAATTTTTATAAACATGGTGGTGTTGATTATGTCCCTCATAAAAATGCCAACCTGAGGGATGTACTCGTTGTTGAAGTTTCCTCGGGTGATGAGCGCCGTCAGGTTATGCTTCACGGCGGCAAAGGAACCATTGGCAACCCCGTGCACCTCAGTTTAAACGGGGCTGAAATCACAATGACTTATGGGTCAAAACGAATTAAGCTGCCTTTTTCGCTGAAGCTGGTTGAGTTTCAACTGGAACGGTATCCGGGGTCAAAAAGCCCGTCGTCTTATGCAAGCGAAGTAATTCTGATTGATCCTGCAAAAAACCTGAAACAGCCTTATCGTATTTATATGAACCATGTTCTGAATTATGAAGGATATCGCTTTTTTCAGTCTTCTTATGACGGTGATGAAAAGGGAACAATCCTATCGGTCAA
>CAJVWU010000158.1 GCA_913009755.1 uncultured Bacteroidia bacterium | reverse complement strand
GTTATGATTACCCTGTCAAAACAGCCCAAGGTGCCATTGATTTTATTCTTGTATGTTTTTGTAAGTAATTCCATGTCTCAAAGATGCAAAAAATCCCTGTTTGGTTGTGGCTTGTCCACGTTGGGGTATCCTAGTTTTAATAACAATCAATTCTCAACTACAGGAACAATTGGTATTCTACCTCTTGTTAAGAAAGCAATAGTTTCTGGATGGAACTTCACTGGCACCTATACACTTTTCTTTCTTGATGGACACAATAACCCAGGATTTTCTGGAGGACCTGTAGTATCCTATAATTCTTCAACCCAAAAATCTGAAATCTTTGGTGTGATATCAGGATATTATTTTGAAAACAAACCTGTAAAAAGTAAGCACGAATTAAATGAAGCTACTCATATTCAGGAAAATTCAGGGATAATTATATGTTATCCAACTGAAATGGCTAAACAAATTATTGCAGCAATAGAATAAAAAGTCAGCAGCTACCACGCGCTAAAAATAATGCGGGCAGAAAAGTAATATGAAACATAAACCAAATAACAAAAATAGCGGTAAGCAGAAAGATTAGTGTTCCAAAATCCGCACTATTCTTAGCGCCAACCGTTGTGCGTCATACTAAAAAACTACTAAACAATGAATATAAACTGGAATAATATTAGACACCCAGATAATTCTCAAAATGAAAGTTTTTAGGAGTTCGTCTGTCAGTTAACAAGAAAAGTAGACAAAGTTAGAAACTAGTATTTGTGAGAAAAGGAAACAAGAAGCCGAAATGAGTGTTTTCGATAAAAGAAACAATGAAGAATTTACTTGGGAAACACCCAAATTATTAGGGAATGTTATATAGCAATATTTAAAGACTCTCTAATTGCTGTAATTGATTGAAAGTCACTCAAACAAAATAACAATGCCTGACTTGACCTATAAATCAGAATTAATTTGTAATTTTATAAAAAATATCTATGATGAAAACAAAACTATTATTATGTGTGGCTCTTGTGTCAATCTATACAACACTATTTTCGCAAGGGATTGAGCCTTCCAACGGGACCGGTACTTCCGACGACCCATATCAAATAGAAAACTTTGATAATTTAGTATGGATGAGTGAAAATTCATTAGCATTGAACAAGCACTATATCCAAACTGCTGATATAGACGCGGCAGAATCTGCCAATCTTAATAATGGTGCAGGCTTTTTACCCATTGGCACATATATTCTAAATACGCCGGATATGGCCTTTACAGGGAGTTATGACGGGCAGGAATTTACAATTAGCAACATGGTAATCAGCAGACCAGATTCAGCAGACTATCAGGCTTTGTTTGGTTGTATTGGGAATGGATCGGTTATGAACCTAATAGTAGATAATGCTCAAATAAGTGGGAATAATAATACAGGTATTTTAGCAGGATATATTTTCAACAATTCTTCTGCTGTAAAGTGTACCACTTCGGGCGTGATTAATGCTACCGGAAATAACGTTGGAGGTTTAGCAGGTGCTTTGTCAAACGTATTTATCGACAGTTGTTTTACAACTGTAACAATTACCGCAACAGGAACAGGCACAGAATCACCGTCGTTTGTAGGCGGTTTTAGTGGGCAGGTTCAAAGTGGAACCATTTTGAGGTCAGATGCCGAAGCCGATATATTTGCAGGTGATTACAATCATGTTGGTGCAATGATTGGCGTAAGCGGAGAGTCAACAGTAAAATCCAGTAGTGCAACAGGTTCTTTGGAAGGCAAGGTAACGATTGGTGGCTTTATCGGAGGCGGATCATACTGTACTTTTGATTCTTGCTTTACGGATGCTTCAGTTCTTTCAACTGAAAGTGGTTGCGGAGGGTTTGCAGGACGACTTATTAGATGCGAGATAAATAATTCTTATTCGTTTGGAGATGTTACTTCAACCGGTTATGCCGATATAGGGGGATTTACCGGACTTACATCCTTTAGCAATTACAGACAGTCATTTTCTAATTCTAAGGTGGAGTCATCCGGCACCTATACAGGTGGTTTTATTGGTGAAGCGCGACAAGGAACAACTTTGGGTAATTGTTATGCCACCGGAGATGTTCACTGCACAAATGATTATGCAGGTGGTTTTATTGGTTTAAACAATAGTGGCCAAAATATTTTTAATTGCTATTCTACTGGCAAGGTTAGCGGAACCGGTATTAAAGGAGGATTTGCCGGATACAATATCTACGCACCGATTACCAATTGTTTTTGGGATGTTGAAAGTTCAGAAAACATAACAGCAGTAGGTCAGAACGACGGAGATATTCCACAATACCTGTCCGGCAAAAACTCCTCTGAAATGAAAGATGTGATTACTTTTACCAGTCTGGCAAGTGGAGAATTATCGGAATCTTGGGATTTTGTTAATAATCCTTATGATGATGAATCTGATGAGGATATCTGGGATATCAATCCTGAAATAAATAACGGTTATCCTTATCTTACAGCAGTTTTTCCACCAGAAATGCCTAGTTCAATATTTTCATTTTATGATTTTAACAAGGAAAACGAAACGCAACTGGTTGCCTATCCAAATCCTTGGATGTCTTCACAGGATAATTTGAACCTTATGTTAAAATCAGATCATTTTGAATCTGGTAATTATACAGTCTCTTTTATAGATATATACGGCAGGATTCGTCTACAGGAAACATTATTGATACAAAGTAATTCTATTTGTTTCGGTAAAACTCATTTCCCTCTTCAATTAAAAAACAACCAACTTGAATCAGGAATCTATTTTATTGTTTTAATAAAACAAAGTAAAATCATTAGCAGAGTTAAATTGGTTGTGTATAGTTGAATATCGAAATAGGACAATGGATTCGGGCAACCTTTTTATATAGAAAACAAGAACAAATTGCCGGGCTACTCAAACCAAAGCATTTCAAGAAGTGTACCTGAGCCAACATTTAAATGACAGTATACATAGACCCAACGTGGACAAGCCACAACCAAACAGGGATTTTTTGCATCTTTGAGACATGGAATTACTTACAAAAACATACAAGAATAAAATCAATGGCACCTTGGGCTGTTTTGACAGGGTAATCATAACA
>CAJVWU010000157.1 GCA_913009755.1 uncultured Bacteroidia bacterium | reverse complement strand
CTGGCAGAAGGTATAAACAGTAAAATCCAAAAGTTTATTTCATCAAACCAAGGTGCCAGAGACAGGGACTTTTTCTTCTTTAGACTCGCTAATTATTTTTCGTAGCACATCAAAATAAAATTTAGCCGGAATTTATACTGATGGTTCAAAAATTGTCCTGTTCTTTGAATGATTAGTTACTGTTTTTATTGTGCTTTCGCGACAACAACCATCCAACAACATTATTTTTCCGGTATGGGTTTGCATTGACCATTATAATGCCGGCAATGATCAATACAAACCAAAAAAGATAGGCCGGCAGAAACTTCTCGCCATCAATCACCCCCCAGATAATGGCCACCACCGGGATCATATAAGTAACCGATGAAGCAAATATCGGGCTGGTCATTTTAATCAGCTTATTGAAAGCAATCAGGGCCATGCCGGTCCCGACAATGGAAAGGATGCTCAGATAACCAAGCCCCGCAAGGTTATCCGGATTATGGATCAGTTTATGCGGGATGTCAGTGAAAAGCAAGATAATAAATAACAGGGGAACCCCCAGATAAAAAAAAGTAAGTACGGTAATGGTCAACGAATCAAGTTCTTTTAAACAGGTTTTAATGAAATTGACATTGAATGCATAACAAACGGTGGCGATGATGATTAAAAAAGCATATTTTAAATTGACAGCAAAACCATGATCGCCGCTAACATAGATTAATCCGATTGCCCCGGCCAGGCCAATAAATACACCTATAATATTATATAGCCGGATTTTCAGTTTGAAAAAAGTGATACCCAGGATCAGGGTAAACAATGGGGTAAGCGAGTTTAAAGTACCGGCTACACCACTGTCAATTTCTGTTTGTGCCACGGCAAACAAAATGGCCGGTAACAAACTACCGGCAAGGCCTGAAATTATCAAATAACCCGTTAGGCGCCATCCGGCCTGTTTTATCCGGGTCAGTGCAAATGGAAAAAGAAAAAAAAATGTGAGGGTTACCCTGAGCAGGCCCACTTCTACGGGAGTAAAATAGATCAGTGACTTTTTGATGAGGATAAAAGAACTCCCCCATACAAGCATCAGCACCAGTAAGATAACCCACGAAACACCCCAATTTTTACCAGTCAAATTCTTTTCGGATATTAATAATGTTTTGTAATAAAAGGACAACAACTTGCAAAACTACTTGTTTTTACTGAGTATAAATTACCGGGCGTTTGTTCCAATTTACTTTCTTTAACCTGATTAATTCAAAGTCTTGCATTTGATTATCTCCGCCCTGAGGACGTGGCAAACGAAACCCAAGCCCAATTGCTTCAGTATTGGGCTTTCAGGCTATCCCCCACCGTTGGGGTTCTCACCAACGGCAGGGTTTCTAATTAAACGCTCTCAGGGTTTTTGTCTGTTACCTTTCCCCCTCCGGATTTCATTCGGTGCTATTCATGTTTATCCACCCTTGTGGATTTGCGGGGTACAAATCCTTCCCCCCTTCCATTATTCCACACAGCTTACTGACAAACAATTAACAAAAAGTGAAAAAAAAGTTTAATTTATTTCAGGGGTGCATGCAACGGTTCACACGTTTTTTTTGTTTTATACTTTAAGGGTGTATTGGGCCCGGATTTTATTAATTTAATCAGTAATTAAACCATGAAATGCAGAAGTCCTGATTTACATGATCTCCCACCTTAAAGATTGCAAATAGTTATCAATGTTAAATTATATGATAATTCATCTAAAATTTTTTGGAAAAACAATATATTGTTATACATTTGCGCGTTTTCGCAGAAGTCAGTAATGACTGATTAAGTAATCAAAATGAAAGTAATTAAATTAATTTTTTAACAAAAACCATTTCTCATGAAAAGTTTTACAAAGTTTTTTGTGTTGATGTTAGCCATGCTAATGTCATCTGCTTTTCTGTTTGCTCAGGGTTATCAAAACATGACTCCTGAGGAAGTCGCTTTTCACAAAGCGTTAGATCAGCAGAAAACAGCAGCATTAGGTCCTGTTACCACCCCTGGTGGCGACAGGAATGTTACTAATGACTGTTCCACTTCACTTTCTTACGGAAATATTAACGATCCTGCCGTTACAGGTTCTATTGCCAGTGGCGGCGAAGAATGGTACTCGTTTACCGGTGCCGACAACATGACCGTTACCGTTTCTCTTTGTGGCTCCGGTTTCGATACCAAACTCGAAGTTTGGAACGATTGCGGAGATCCCGGCTATGCGTATTATAACGACGATTACTGCGGGTTACAATCTGAAATAGGTGGAATTCCATTTACCGCAGGTGATGTTATGTACGTAAAAGTTTATGGTTACGGAACTTCTTCCGGCAACTATACGCTTGACATTACCGGTGTGTTGCCACCCCCGCCGTTAGACCCGATCAATGTCTTCCCTTTCATGGAAGATTTTTCCTCATGTGGCTTTCCGACAACCATGTTGCCGTTTGCCGGCACTCAGGCCCATGCTGTTGTCCGTGCCGATGCCGGAATGGATGGCTGCGGCGCTTTGCTTGACGGGAACAGCTATTCCCAGTGGTACTATCCGTATTACACTTGCGACGACGCCTTCAATAACAGTCCTGAGCATCTTGCCCAGATCAAGATGAACGTTGAGCCCGACGGTACAGCCGGATTGCTGTGGTTTGATTTCGACATGCAACAGTATTATTCCTTTGCCGACTATTACAGTTGGTTCAGGGTTACTGCCAATGGCACCCCGCTTACGGAAGTAACCACGGGGAATACTTGTTTTCAGTCAGACAATGCCAACGGCAGCGGATGGCAGCACCTCGAATATAACCTGTCGGCTTACCAGGGCGACGATTCCTTTGACCTGGTCATTGATTTTGTAGGTAAATATTACTACCTCTCTTATAATGGTGGCGATGCCGTAAAGATTGACAACGTACATATATGGTACAAGCCGGTAGGTGATGTGGAAGGTGTAACCTATAACGGGAGTACGCCTCTTGGAAGCGTTGAAGTAGGTTTCCTCGGCGACAACCCGCCTTATGCCCCCTTGCTCAGTGATGCAGCCACCGGTTATTACCGTTTCAACAACGTATCCACTGCCCCCATTGACACTT
>CAJVWU010000156.1 GCA_913009755.1 uncultured Bacteroidia bacterium | reverse complement strand
ATGAATGGAAGCTCGCTCCGGCTACGCCTCCGCTTCGCTTCCATTCATTCCACAGAAAAGACAAAAAAATGAATAACTTTGCTTTTAGCTTAAGAAGCCATTACACACAAAAAGGGATACTACCTTTCAAAATCAAGGGTGAGGTTATTTATCACACTTACCGTAAAAGCCGTTTTTCCTGCCGACGGATAACCGGCCAGCAGAGTGAGTTCCCCGTTATAAAACCCCCTTGTCATCTTGTCCAGCATAATAAATCCAAAGGGAACAACTATATGACTATTTTTTCGTGCTAATTGTTCTTCTTCTGTCCTGTTTTTCATGATTACTTTTTTGGCAAAAATAGGGTAGGGGTGCGACAAGGGGTGGCGGTGGGGGAAAGTTTTTTTAAAAAAATCTTGGTTTAAATGATCAGTCATGATTTCAACCGGGGAAAAGAACTGGTTTTAAAATTCAGGAGGTCAATTCTGCCGTTTTTACTTCGATTTTATCCAACAATTCATCTAAATATTCTTTCAGCTTTGTTTCACTTCCTTTAATTTCCGAAACAAACTGGACAAAATTTTCCCGATTTTGTGGAATCTCCATTCCGTATTTAATAAATCTTGCATATGGATCTCCATAACTTTCCGTATGCATTGAAAATTTTGTTAGTTCTGTTTTGTTTTCTCTCGGATACAGCAAAACGCCTATTGTTGCTTTTAAGCGATACATATAGGTGATTACCTGGTAATAATCATTGGTAACCTCTTCGTTACTTTCTGACCCAAGGTGTTTGTATTTGGCATCAATGACGATTTCGTTTTGTTTATAAAAATCCGGGTAAGTTTCTTTTTTATTGCCATTAAATAAGTAAACTGGCTCTTTACCAGTTTTATTTTCCGGATGTGTAAAATCAAGATTATTTTCTTTTAACACCACATTCAGATACTCTTCCCACAGCCAGGCGCCATCGAAAAGCACCCCGTAAACCCGCCGGCTGCTTTTGCGTAATGCCAGTCCCTGATACTTTAGAATTTGCAGACATATTTTTTGCAACGGCTCATATTCAGTAAAATAAGGGTGACTGACCAGTTGAAGATTTTGCGAAATTACCTTTTGTCTGTCCCTTAATGAATAAACCGGTGTCAACTGCTGTAGCAACCGGACATTTTCAACGGTTTGGGGGCTTTGCGATAAAGCATTCCGGAATCTTGTCGCCTTAATGAATTCGATGGTATGCCTGATCAATTGCGTTACCGGATTGTCGTAACTGTATTCACGCGTGTTGTAAGCCACCTTTCCCATAAAAGGGATGTTTTGCCTGATATGTCTTGCCACGTCCACACTACCCTTCACATTACTATCATTGTATTGCTTTCTGACGTATTGTTTAAAAACGCCTTGTTTCAGCGCCTTGTTCAGATAATACGGAAAGATGTAAAAAAGCAGGAAATCCCAAATGTTTTCATTGTCAACAGTGGTTTGCAGGTTAACAAGATTGATAGCAAAAACCTTTTGCAGCATATATTGCAGTAAGAACTGGTTTTTTTCATCTTTATCAAAACGGGAGCCGATGGTTAACCTCACATTGTCAACGCCAACAAAACCCATTAAATTATGGGTAGTTATTTTATTATCAGAATTTATACCTAGAATCTGGCTTTTCCCTATTTCATCCTTATGAATTTTAAAATTAGCAGGGAAAACAAGTAAATCGGTATAATCCTCTGTCAATTTTTCCAGATTCTTATTAGCTATTTTATTTAGTGATTCAATTACAGCCTGTTTTTTTCCATCAAATGTACTATCGGAAGAAAAAACATCTTTTTTTCCACGATTATTATCCCGACAAAAAATATTGAATTTGAAGTGTTGGTTATTTTCCGTCATTATCGTATGCGTCTTTCAACTTTTTTAAATTAACCTCAATCTTGGGCAAACCGCGCAAATATTCTCTTAACAGGCCTTTCAGATGGTTTTCCCATAATTTATTAAAATTGCCGTTGTATTGTTGAAGTTTTAAGAAATAAGCTGCTCCAATTTTATAATGTTCACCCAATTCAGGGATATTCTTTATAACATCATTCAATGCCTTCATCTTTTTTCCTGCTTCCTCACTCCATTTATCAATTTTGCCAGCCCATATTTCATTTCTTGTATCCTCCGGTTTAATCTCTTCCCACGCAAACCTCCTCCGCATAGCAAAATCA
The DNA here is from genome assembly GCA_913009755.1 of uncultured Bacteroidia bacterium. Lineage (GTDB taxonomy): Bacteria > Bacteroidota > Bacteroidia > Bacteroidales > F082 > JAADID01. The sequence continues at coordinate 928 of CAJVWU010000156.1, read as the reverse complement.
AAACTTTCCACACTGCGGTCAATGTCGTTCATAGTGCCGATGATGTAAACATTTTCCGGAACATAAAAACCATCTTTAAAAAGATCATCTTCATCTATCAGGTTTGCATATTGTGTTGTGACTTTCCACTTTTTACCACGGTAATCAGGGTCAATGGAAAAGAAAAGCTCACCGAAAACTTTGGAAAGTTCAGCCCGGTTGATTTCATCTATGATGAAAACGTATTTATTCTCGGGATCATCTTTTGCTTTTTTACAAAATGCTTTAAAAACTCCGTCTTTTAATTCAAAGCCAATATTTCCATTTTCATCTGGTGGAGTTGGTCGTAAGCCCTCCACAAAATCTGTGTAATCAAAAGAAGGGTGAAACTGGACAAAACCGATTTGTTCTGATTTGTCTTGTTTTTTAACACCCGTTATTGCTTCTGCTATTTCAATTGCGAGGTGTGTTTTCCCTGTTCCGGGGGCGCCGGTGAGGATGAGGTTTTTGTTTGCTTTTAATAAATCCTCATAAGGTTTTGTTTTCATCTTATTGTATTTTTTTAATATTTCCTCTTTCGATTTGTTAACTATTATTTCCCAATTTTTCATTAATTCATCAAATTCATTTCGTTTTTCTTCGGGGAATACATCTTTGATTCCCTTTGAATCTTTAAAATTTTTCCAGATTTTAAAAATAAAATCCCTATCGCCACCATAATTTTCAATACCTTTAATTCCTTGGCCGCTAGGACCTTTAACCTTCGTAATTTCATCTTTAAAAACCTCTTCTGCTTTGTAATAATTTATAGGAAATAAACAGTTAGTATCTTATTTCATATTTTCTTGCATTATTTGGCAAGAGTTTAGTAATTCAGAGCAGGTATTAATACCGTTTCTTTAAGTTTTTCAGCAGTAATAACAAGCTCTTTTCCTAACTTTGTCAAATA
>CAJVWU010000155.1 GCA_913009755.1 uncultured Bacteroidia bacterium | reverse complement strand
AGTAGAGGAGCAGGGCTCCTCTACACAAGATAGACTTCAGTACAAAGCTTCGACCAAAGCCTTCTTTCTGCTGACACAAAAATATTAAAAAAAATTTGGATTTTAACACAGTATCTTTCAGGAGGCCATACCCTCCGCTATGCTCCGGGTGTGGCGCCACCTAAAAGGTCAGGTCACCACCCCTTCATACACAAAACACCCCCGTTCATACAGAAAATCCCCCTGCTTATACAATAGATGAGTAATGCCGTCCGACCTATGAAAATGATTTGTAATTTTCACAAAAATTAATCTATCCCTTTAACCTTAAACAAACCAAAATTTGGAAAAATGAACCAGAAAACAAATTCTTTCGTAAAGCTGTCCGCTGTGATCATCTTTTTAACATTTATTTCGATCACATTGACCATTAGCGGACAAACTTCCATTAACACAGATGGCAGCCAGGCTGATGCTTCAGCTATGCTGGATATTCAAAGTACGGAAAGAGGGTTTTTACCGCCCCGTATGAATACAGCGCAGCGTGATGATATTGATAACCCGGCCACAGGATTGTTGATTTTCAACACCGACAGTGCCTGCATTGAACATTTTGACGGAAGTGAGTGGAATGACCTCTGCACCGGAAATTCAAAAGCCCCGCAGGGCACACCTTCAGCCAACGGCCCCGAAGGAGTTGGAATGACAGCAGACGGCTCCATTGCTGATCCTTCGGCGATGCTTGATGTTAAAGCAGATGACCTTGGATTTTTGATGCCCAGAATGACTACGGCACAACGCGATGATATTTACAGCCCGGCGACAGGCCTTTTGATTTATAATACCGACAGCACCTGTCCCGAAATGTATGACGGTACCTATTGGTATGATTTCTGCACGTCAAATTCAAAAGCACCGCAGGGGTCGCCCACCTCAAACAGCGCCGGAGGAATTGCCATAACACCGGACGGCTCACTGGCCGACACTTCTGCTATGCTGGAGGTAAAAAGTACGGAAAAAGGATTTCTTATGCCCCGGATGACAACTGCAGGCAGGGATGCCATTGCAAATCCGGCAGAAGGGTTGATGATCTATAATACTGATGACAACGAAATTAATTTTTTCGACGGCACTTCCTGGATGTCGTTAACACCCCCTTCCTGGACCTGCGGCGATGACCTGACCGACGCGCGTGACGGGAAAGTTTATGGTACGGTGTTAATTGGTAGTCAATGCTGGATGAAGGAAAATCTAAATATTGGAACAAGGATTGACGGGGCCAATGATCAGACTGATAATGGCACGATTGAGAAATACTGTTACGATGATGATGAAAACAACTGTGATGTTTACGGCGGTTTATACCAATGGGATGAAATGATGCAGTATGTAACTACAGAAGGGGTACAGGGAATTTGCCCAACAGGATGGCATATCCCGACGGATGAAGAGTGGAAAATACTGGAAGGCAATGCAGATACACAATATGGTGTAGGAGACCCTGAATGGGATGGAACAAGTTATAGGGGATATGATGCAGGCAAACGCTTAAAAACTACAACAGGCTGGCATCAAAACTCAGGTACTAATGCTGTTGGTTTCTCGGCGCTTCCGGGCGGTTACCGCTACACGGATGGCGGTTTCTACCTTTTGGGTGACGAATGTCACTGGTGGTCGGCTACGGCCTATGGCTCATCAGGCGCATGGTTCCGTAACCTGAGCTACGATAACGCCAAAGTACTTCGTTACCACTTCTCGGTACTCGGTTACAGTGTCCGGTGCCTGCGGGATTAGGCTACTTGCCAACCGGCAGGATGGTTTGACTATTTTTTAATTACCGCCTCTGGCGGTCGAAATTTTTTTTTTTGGATTTGGGTTTATATGAAAATTTACCCAACCCAACCTCGTCCTCGTCTGTGACGAGAATGGTTTTAAAGACATAAAACCAAAATTAGGTTATGAGAACATGTACACAAGCAAAATACTTGTCAGAGATGATTTGAGAATTGATATACTCAATGATTCTGTTTATGGACAATTTTATGATTCTCTTGAAAACTAATGCTATTACTACCTATTTGTAATAACAAACCGAAAGATTTATAAGTAATAGTTTCTTTCATAAGGAAAGAGAAACAAATGGAAAATAAGGTATTAAAAGGATTATTAACTACACTTGGTTTAACTTTCCTGGTCACACAGGCAACAGCACAGATTTCCGAGAAGGAAGCAAGAGCTGTTGATTCTCTTGTTGTAAATTCCGGCTATTTTCAAGTCCCCACCCTTCATGACACAATAACGCTTGCCGGAGACAATGGAAATACATACAATATCTTCTGTTTCGGAGGGGGATTGTACACGCCAATAGATGATTACTCCATTGCATGGACAGGTACAGAGCATGCAACACCCGGGCAGGAAGAAGAATTTAACGCCCAGAATGGACAATCATTTAAAAGATTTGATCTGAATGATTACAACGATTCTTCTGCATATCGGCAGGCACTGACAGATTGGTTACATTCGATCGGCGTTCCTGTCGGTCTCCGCGAAATACATTTTAAAGAATTACAAATAAAAATATTTCCAAATCCCACAACCGGCAAAGTAAACATCAAACTTTCTGATAGCCAAAATAATGTACACCTGAAGATATTCAATGCAAAAGGGCACTTTATCAAAGCATACATACTTGATACAGATACTCAAATTGATTTTAAAACCCTGCCCCAAGGCATTTATATCCTGCGGTTTGAATGTAACGGGTTAAATCATGTTGAGAAGGTTGTTGTCAGATAGACAGCGCCGTCCTAACCTTTCCGGTCGAAGTAAGCCCGTGCGGCTGGGACCAGAAAGGTTGCGCAAAGAAAGCCCCCTGAACAATCAGTTTCACCATTATCAGAGACTTTCAGGAGGCCAACCCCTTCGCTGCACTCCAGGTATGGCACCACCTGAAAGTCAGATACCACCTCTTCATACACAAAATACACCTGTTCATACATAAAAAGCATCCGTTTATACAATAGTGCTGAAAATCAGCTTATAAATCAAAAATTTATTGTAATTTTCAAAAGTAAATCAGCTATTATTACGCATTTTACTTTTATAACTCGTTAAAAACCAATAACAAAGTCTAATATTATTTTAAGCTCTGTTGCTACAAGGCTTTGTCAAATACCGATTTTTTCAAACCAAAGAGGTTTAATACCTGTTCTTG
>CAJVWU010000154.1 GCA_913009755.1 uncultured Bacteroidia bacterium | reverse complement strand
TGAATAAATTTTTCTATCACTGATACACAGGTAGTTACAAGTGCTACTTATTAACAATTACTCAGGCCGTGTGTTGTGTTGACTTGACGTGTATTATGAATGGGGCGACCTTTTTAGAGTGGACTCACCCATATTTGTCATTAAGACGAAGAAACTAATGACGAGCGCGATGGCTTGTGGGCAGTATCTGGGTTAATCCCGATTAAATTTTTGGCGTGACACAGGGTGCGCTAACCTGACAGGTTTCGGCAGGCCGGTGTGGTGGCGTCCTGTCAGGTTTTGCGAAAGGCGGTTCGGGGTACGTGTACCGACAACAAAATAATATAATCCGTTTGCCTCTGATCCATCAATAAATTTGAAACCGGCATTGCAAATGCCGGAATAAATAATCCCCGTTGCGTTGTGCTAAACGAGGACGAGGGACGGAAATTTGTTTTTTTAATTGCCTGTTCCATAAAACCAAGTCAAAACCAGATTAATTTTATTTATACAACAGTTTTTTCAAACCCGCTAATATTGAGTTCATAGCAAATAATCCTGTGAATAAACCCTGTGTTTTCGCATAGGCTGAAACCTATAATCCCCCTTCCTTGTTTTTCTTTCAAATATGCTTATCTTTACATGGTATTAACCTAACGATACATTATTTTTCTGTTATAAAGAACCAAATCAACGAAAGAGGCGGTTGTTGGTCAGCCGGCAAAATGTAAGTGTGATTAAAATGCAAACCATTCATCAAATAACAACTCATCTGCAACAAATAATTCTGTATATGATTGGTATGCTGCGCTTTGCCCCCCCGTCCGCCGAAGCTTCAGCGAAGGCGGGCCCATTCAACCGCCGAAGTCTGAACATCGGCAGAGCCTGTCCGCCCTTCCCTGTAGCTATCGTAATAGCGAAGGCAGGCCTGCCACACAAAGCCAAATACATAAAAACAAAAACAATTTATGTTTTGGGCAAAAACAAGTTCATCCATCGGGGCTGCACCGCATGTGGCCGGTTGTTGCGGGGCGACCCGTTTAATTTTAAAACCGGCAAAAAATGCTTTTTAAATATCTCTTCAATCTACTAAAAATATACTACAATGAAAAAAATTTTAATACTTCTTGCAGCAATCCTGTTGGGGGTTTCTGCAAGTTTTGCACAAGTTGACATTGTTAATGTTTCCAGGAATTGGGATCCTGAAGAATGCCCATACGGATCTGTTTTAACCGACTATTTTAAAGTAACAGTATCAATCTATGATGATGCAAACGGTGAATGGGTAGTTCAGAACAAGACAGTAACAACATCAAATACGACCTATACTGATATGGATGTTGATGTATCTGAAGTGGATACCTATTGCAATAAAGACCATGATTACACGCCAGTTTTTACAGTTTATGCCTGGGTCTGGCTAATGGACACCAGTACCAATCCGCCAACCGAATGTTGTTCGGGTTCAGATGATTATGGGTCATATAATTGTCATGATTTTTATAACGCTATTGTTTATCTAAAACCTGCTATAACGCTTAATTAAACATTTTCTAATATCCTGTCCAAATGAGTATTTGGACAGGATATTAGATTTTATTATTTTATATTTTCATTCAACGATGCGAGTTCGAATTGTATTTTTAATGGTATTGATTTTCATTTTTTCTAATGCTTATCCCCAAAAAGAGGCCAATGTATGGTATTTTGGTAGTTATTCAGGCCTGGATTTCAATGGAGGAGAACCGGAAGTATTGGATGGGATGTTCTCTTCACTGGGATCTTGTTCTACAATGAGTGATTCTGATGGCAACTTCTTATTTACTACCAATGGAGAAAAAATATGGAATAGTGATAAACAGATAATGATGAATGGATCGGGGATAATGGGTAATGACAGATCCGGACAAGGCACTTTGATTCTTCAAAAACCAGGATCAGAAAACTTGTATTATGTATTCACAACAACTTTTGCTGAAGGCAACCTGGGGAATTTCGGCTTATATTATTCAATTGTGGATATGAACCTGGACAATGGGTTTGGAGGAGTAACAAGTGATAAAAATATTTTACTTCTTGACGCCTGGGATGCTGCAGAAAAAATTGTGGCCTGTAAACAGGAAAACAGTGAAAATATATGGGTAATAACCAGAAAATTTTATGATGATGGGTTTGCTGCCTTTTTATTGACTTCAGAAGGAGTAAACACTAGTGCGGTTTTTAGTCCTTCCATTGACAGGCCTTATGACCGTGTTTGGGGCAATATGAAAATATCTCCAAATAAAAAGCACCTTGTTGCTGCCTATTCAACTGACCAACCTGGGACCAATACAAAACCTGATTTTGAAATATGCAATTTTAATGTTAAAACCGGCGAAATTGAATTACTTTATACGGTAAGACATGGTACTCCTGGAACTTATGGAGAACCTGATGGGGTTGAGTTTTCACCCGATTCAAAATTATTGTATTTATCAGTATTTGATGAACCTTATGGTGTAACTAAGCTGTTTCAATACGACATGCAATATTACGAAGATTCGGCAAAATTTGTTCAATCAAAAATTTATATCGGTACAGGACCGGTGTTTGGTTTACAGTTGGCTACCGATGGGAAAATTTATACCTCATCAGATTATGATCTGTATTATCCTTTTGTCAGTGTTATAAATAAGCCTTGGAAAAGGGGTCTTGCGTGTAATTTTGAAACTGATGCAATTGATCTTTCTCCTGGAAAAGTGGGAGCATTCCTCCCCAACATCCTCTTAGACTACCTCTACCGTTTCGAGTGGCAGGGCCAATGCCAGAGCAGCCCTTTCCAGTTTCAGTCCAACTTTCAGCCCGTTCCCACACTGATTGCCTGGGATTTTGATGATCCCGCATCGGGTTCCGATAATTATTCCAACGACCTGAACCCCGAACACCAATTCAGCGCTCCCGGAGAATTCGAAGTGTCGGTTTATGTAAAATATCCCTCCGGAAGGATAGAACAGACCTCCCGTGTGGTTACTGTGGAAGACATCCCCCATCCCGACCTGGGCCCCGGTTATGTGGTTTGCGAGGGTGAGGAAGTAACCTTGTATGCCGGCGACGAAGAAGGGATGTATGCCTGGAGCACGGGCGAGTTCGGGCATAACCTCAACGAGATCACCGTTTCCGACAGCGGATGGTACTGGGTGCAGGTAACCGCTGACATCGGTTGCTTCGGCATTGACAGCGTTTACGTGGGCTGGTACCCCAAAGCCGTCATCAACGAAGACAGCCTTGAACTTGTCCCCACCACCTGCGGCGGCAACAACGGCAAAATACTGGGGCTTGAAGTCACCGGCACGGAACCCCTCTCGTTTGAATGGTATGATGCGGACAGCACGCTGCTGGATACCACCCTCAACCTGACTGGTCTGAGCGTGGGCAATTACTTCCTCCACATCCTCGACGGCAACGGATGCATCACTATTTCTCATTCTTATACCATCGAAGATGCCGGAAATATAGAAGTAACAGAAGTGGAAAAAACAGACACCCACT
>CAJVWU010000153.1 GCA_913009755.1 uncultured Bacteroidia bacterium | reverse complement strand
AGCGAAGAAAGTAAAACTACCCGAAACTTTCACAAGAGCATATAAGGCGGAAACAAAAATAATTGATAGAAATAATTTTAGAGAATTTGTAATTATAAAATAGCCAGTGCCCAACAGCAGGGTATAGTCCATGCCGCAAATCACGGCTTACATAGAAAAATGAACGGTAAAATAAAAGATGTAACTTTAAAGAAAATTTAAACTGGAAATTGCGGCACGTGCCATATCCGCACACGTTGGGTGCAAGCTGAGGTAAAGACAGAATTCACAGTTGTATATTACTTTTGGTGAATACTTTCACGAAATAGTATAACTTTTGGTGAATATTTTCACTAAAAGTATTATCTTTGTAAGAAAAAATTATGTATTTAAGATATTTAGAGGAGATAATAAAAAAGAGAATTGGGTCAGGAAAAGCAATTGTTTTAATTGGACCAAGACAAGTTGGTAAAACAACTTTAATAGAAACAATTCTTAAAAACAAAGATTATTTACTACTTGATGGAGATGATCCTAAAACAAGAACATTATTGACAGAACCCAATACAGAACAAATCCGTTCAATTATTGGCAGATATAAATATGTTTTCATTGATGAAGCCCAAAGAATAAAAGGGATTGGACTTACAATGAAAATAATTACAGACAGATTTAAAGATATTCAATTATTTACAAGTGGTTCGTCTTCGTTTGATTTATCAAACCAAATAAATGAACCACTAACCGGACGAAAATGGGAATATCAATTATTTCCGATTTCGTGGGAAGAATATGAAGGACATCACGGATATTTATATTCTGAACAGCAACTTGAAAACAGATTGTTATACGGATTTTACCCTGATGTTCTAAACAATCCAGAAGATGAAATAAGTGTTCTTAGAAATTTAGTTAACAGTTATTTATACAAAGATATTCTTTCATTTGTCAATATACAAAAACCTGAAATTTTGGAAAAATTAGTTCAGGCATTAGCATTGCAAATTGGTAGTGAAGTAAATTATTCCGAATTGGCACAAACAGTAAATGCTGATAAAAATACTGTAAGCAAATATATTGACATTTTACAAAAAGGATATATAATATTTAAGCTAGGTAGTTTTAGCCGTAATCTTCGCAACGAAATAAAAATGAATAAAAAAATCTATTTTTATGACAACGGAATTCGTAATATGATAATAGGAAACTTTAATCCTCTTGAATTGAGGACAGATAAAGGTGCATTATGGGAGAACTTCTTAATTTCTGAAAGAATAAAACAAAATGAATATAAACAAAGTCTTGCGCATACATATTTTTGGAGAACTAAACAACAACAAGAAATAGATTTTGTAGAGGAAAATAGTGGGAAAATTTACGGTTATGAATTCAAATGGAATAATAAGAAGAAAGTAAAATTACCAAAAACATTTCTTGAAGCATATAATGCAGAAAGCAAAGTTATTGACAGGGATAATTTTAGAGAATTTGTGATAATATAAAGCCTGCACACAACAATCAGAAATGGAAGTATTTTATTGGCAATGATATTGCATTCATTAGCAAATCGTATAAAGAGTTAATATGACCATGACTAAACAGACTAATAGATTTTTATTGATTTTTGCATTGATGATTATAATTCAATCAATTTTCTCATTTTTGGTTGATCAATTAAATTTTAAAAGTAATTATTATATACTTCTAATTCAACAAATAATACTACTATTTTTAATCAGTGTCTTTGTTATAAGAATTGGCAAAACTAAACTAAGTCAAATCGGAATTTATTCTTGGCAAAATTGGAATAAAAAAAATAAATGGATATTTTTTATTGTTACTCCAATAGTTTTAATGATATTCTCATTTACTTTCTTTTCAAAAATTGAAGTATTAATTAATCACTCTGAGTTGTTTAAAATAGGTTGCATCGTATTATTAAGAGAATTCTTTTACGGATTTTATCAAGAATTTCTTTACAGAGGCATTTTACAAACTGAGTTGGTCAAGCGTTGGGGTGTTTGGATAGGGATTACTACCAGTAATCTTGTTTTTACCTTTGGACCAGAGCATTTTCATTTTTACAAATCAAACTTAGTAGGTTTTGTTTTTATATTTTGTTTAGGTTTGCTTTTTTCATTTTTATTCCATCGATTTAAGAATCTCATCACAATTGGAATTTGGCACGGAATTGGAAATATTTTTATTGATGGATCAGCAATATTAATTTCAATAACGATAGCAAATTGAAAAATGATGTTTCAAAATGCCCAACTTTTCATATTGCCATCCGTTAGCGTGCATTCCCCACATCAGAGTAACCGATTAATTTCTGATACTAACGAAAAAAAGAAAACAGAATAGATTGAGAAAAAAGACTAAATTTGAGAAAAATATAAATGGCTGAATATCAACAATGAAACTTGACGTTAGTCTCAATTTGAAAGAAAGTAATTATTAGAAGTCCCCATAAATAATATGGTATGAATATTGAAAATCAGATATTAGGATTTGTAAAATATGGATATACCTGTTTGCTGTAATTATGTCGTTTCTTGCACCTCATAAATCTCATCAATGAGATGCTGGTATTTGTGCTTAACGGCTTTTCTTTTAAGTTTTAGCGTGGGCGAAAGTTCTCCGGTTTCGGGGCTCCAGCTGTCACAAACCAGCCTGAACACTTTGATTTGTTCTGTGTGTCCCAGCTTTTGATTGTGCTTATCCACCTCTTTCTGATAGCGATCAACAACTTTTTTCTTCCTGACCAAATCTTTGTTATCACGGTAAGTAACATGGTGTAAATGGCACCAGGCATGAAGATAACCGAAATCGGGAACGATGAGGGCAGCCGTAAATTTACGGTTTTCGCCAATAACCATCAGCTGTTCGATAAACATAGACTCTTTTATGACATTTTCAACCAGCTGAGGGGCAACATATTTTCCGCCAGAAAGTTTAAAAATTTCCTTTTTACGGTCGGTGATGCGCAAAAAGCGGTCTTTATCCAGTTCGCCGATATCGCCCGTATGAAACCAGCCATCCGGCTCCAGCACTTCGCGCGTTTTTTCAGGGTCTTTATAATAACCCATCATCACATTGTCGCCGCGTACCATAATTTCACCATCGCCGGCAATTTTTACCTCAATTTCGTCAGGCACAACACCTACCCATCCGAAGCGAACATAAGGATAATAAGATTTGTTGCCGGACACCACAGGAGAGGTCTCCGTGAGACCGTATCCTTCCTGTACCAGAATGTTGGCCGCCCAGAAAATTCTTGACAACCGTGGTTGAAGTGCTGCTCCTCCCGATATAACGCCTTTCAGTGAACCACCCAATGCTTCGCGCCACTTGCTTAGTACCAGTTTACGGGCTAAGGCAAGCTTGATGTTGTAGAGAGTGGTTCTGTTGGCAGGATTGGGATCAAAACGATCGCCCGTTTTAACCGCCCAGAAAAAAATTGACTTTTTAATTCCTTTAAGTTCCCGTCCTTTCAGGATAATTTTATCATAAATCTTTTCAAAAACA
>CAJVWU010000152.1 GCA_913009755.1 uncultured Bacteroidia bacterium | reverse complement strand
ATTGATTTTGCCAATCATTATGCAGTTATTCGGTCTGTTATAGACACAGCCCTGAAAAATAATCAAAACGTTTTTAATGCACTATCTTGTTTGGCTACGCAAAACTTGATAGCTGCTGAGTAGTAACCCTCATTGATCAGCTCATTTCTGTCCATCTTTACAGGGCCTAACTCATACCCAAATAAATTCAACACCTGGTTTACCTTGTTCATCTGCAAGGTAGATTTTCCCCTTTCCAACTCGCGGATAAACCGGAGGCCAACCCCTGCTTTCAAAGAAAGTTCTTCCTGGGTCATACCCAAAAACTTTCGTTTTTCTTTTACAAATAGACTTAATCGTTTGTTCTCCATGCTTGTATTATACCCTTTCGGGTATAAATATGCAAAATTATTGTGTTATTATACCCTGACGGGTACAAAAAGATTAAAACATAATTATTATTTCTTCTTTTTGGTGGGTGATGAAATTGACGAATTAAATTCAATAAGTTTTTTCCATTCAATTTCACCATTTTCGTTACAAAATTCTATGCTAAACTCTCTTGTAAATCTATTTATCATTTGTGAGTATGAACTTAAAAACTCGTCATTTTTCTCCTTTACTTTATGTCCAAGAGGTTCTATGATCTCTGTGTACAAGTTTTCATTTCCTGATATAAATTGCCAGAATGCCTGTCAACAATATTTAAAATAAGCCTTTTTATCCGGCTTATTATCGCGGCCATAACAACAACCATTAATTGCTATAATATTTAATCCTGAATTACTTGTCCTTAAAGTTATTTTTGCTTTAGTAAAATCTGATATCATTTTACCAATTTGACTGTTATTACCCCAATTCGGACCTGATTTTATATTTACGATATACCGGTTACCATCATTATCAAATTCTAAGTCAATTCCGGTAATACCTGATTTCCATCCATCATAAACCATTCAGGAAGTCCTTCAGGGAATGCAGCACTATGATTTCTGTTATTGCACTCCGTTGCCAGATGTAAAACATTTGTTGGATAGGCCATCTCTCTGTCTATCCAATTTGAGATATTTTTTCCAAAACCACTTCCAACTTTCGGTTCATCCCTAATTTTATCTGTATCACTAAGTTTTTTAACCGGGTTTTTACCCAATCACCCATTGGAACCATTACTTCCTCCTGATACATATTAAACTTTTTATTCTTATTGAAATGTAAAAGTCGTTCCCATGAATCTCTAAATCGATTCGGCCATTTACCAGGATAACTGTTTTTTTATGCCAGATATATTCTTCTGTCCAGAGCCATCCTTATTTTCTCATTTCTAAAATTAGTTCAATCACATAAGTGCTTCTTTCTCCATTAACAACCCTTTCTTTAATATTAAGAACGAATGAACCGGTTGGCTTTAATACTCTGAGAAGCTGTTCCGCAATTGGGAAGAACCAATCAACATATTTATTTGGCGGGATTCCACTATAAGTGTTTTTTCGCTGATCAGTATACGGCGGAGAAGTGAAAATTAAATCCACGCAGTTATCAGGTAAATTATTTAATATTTGCCTGCAATCACCTAACCTGATTAATTCATAAGTTTTGGTTGAATCTGCATTTTGCCCCGTCCTTCAGGGCGGGGATGACTTGTAGTTTATGAATTAATCAGGCTAACTATAATTCTGTTTTGATCTTCATTTGCAATCCGGTTTATGTTACGATCAGGTTTTCTTCGTAAAACGTCGCTCATTCACATAAGCCCAAATAGATAGAATGACGACAACAATCAGGATATAATAAACAAATGACGGAACCGGGACCGGGTCACCGGAAGCATAAGAGTGTAAACCGGATAGATAATAGTTCACCCCGAAATAGGTCATCATAATTGAAGCGTAGCCGATGAGTGATGCAAAATTGAACGAAAAATTGTTTTTCAATCCCGGGATATAACGCATATGGAGGATAAATACATAAACCAGCACGCTCACCAATGCCCAGGTTTCCTTGGGGTCCCATCCCCAGTAACGGCCCCAGCTTTCGTTGGCCCAAACCCCACCCAGAAACGTACCGATAGTCAGCATATACAAACCGATCATCAAAGTGCGTTCATTAATAGCTGTCAGTTCGGATATCTTGTTTTCAAGGTTTGCAAAATTGGTTTTGTTTTTAAAAATCATCAACAACAGATTGATAAAGCCCAGCAGCATGCCCAGTGCAAGAAAGCCGTAGCTCGCCGTAATTACCGATACATGAATGGTCAGCCAAAAGGATTTGAGTACCGGGACCAGGTTGGTGATTTCGGGGTCCATCCAGCTTAGGTGGGCCACCATCAGGATGATGGAAGCTAAAACCGTTGTAGCGGCAAGCGTCATGGCCGACCGCCTGGAAAAGATGATCCCGGCCAGCATCGTTACCCATCCGATATAAATCAGCGATTCATAGCCGTTGCTCCAGGGTGCGTGGCCCGAAATATACCAGCGCATGATCAGGCCTGCTGTCTGCGCCAGAAAACCGATGATGACAAGCAGGGTAATTATTTTGATGATGACACGAACCGTTTTTGTGTTATTGAAAAGTTCTACAAACACAAAAATCAGTAAGATGAAACCGATGACACCGTATAACATACTCAGGTTATCAAATATCATCATCCGGTTGTAAGCAATCTCGGTATTTATCTTCTTTTCTGACGGCATGATCTGCTTGCCGTATTTTTTCTGGAAATCGGATATGCTTTGCTCCAGTTGTTTAGCCATCGCAATATCATTGCCGGCAACAGCATTAAAGTAAGAAGGAATGATCTTTTTTATAAACAAAGAATCTTCAACAGGCAAACCGGCAACTTTTGATGCCGGGGAATACCAGGGCTTTAACGGGCCGGTAGGGTTGGGCAATATTTTTAAAAACTCTCCTGAATAGATCAAATAACAGATATTCATACGCTCGTCCACCTTCATGACCTCTTTATCAAACATATTTCGTTGTGCAGGTTTTTTGGCATAAACCGCCGATACAAATTTCTGCAACTTATATGTTCCGGACTTCATGTTGATAAAATCAAAGTAGGAAGCATATTTCCCGTCAATACCCAGTAAATGTTTTATTTCTTTGTGCCCCACTTTAATCATGGGAATCTGTTGCCAGGTGAGGGGCTGGCTCATCATCCCCAGGAAAACCTGATCGGGGTTCATATCGTAAAGTTTATTTTTCCAGGAAATTTTTCTGAGTACTTCACTTGCCAGTGTGTTTACGGGTTCCAGTCTGCCATCGTTAGACTGTACAAGCAACCTGCCGAAGTCATTTGCCAGGCCTTTGTTAACAACCGGAATATCGTCCGGGTTTAAGTGATCATAATCGTGCTGTCCCAATATGGGGTTGTTAAAAGCAAAAAGTAACAATATGACGGCAGTAGCCGTTTTTATAAGCCCCCTGTGCCGGCGAATGATCTTGCCCAAAAGTGCAAAACGGGAATATTTGTTAAAAGGCGTTAGGAACATACCCAAAGCCATCAGGGCATAACCGATGTAAGTAAAAAACGTTCCCCAGAAATCATGATTGACCGATAGGATTGTTCCCTTTTCATCACCGTCATAAGAAGACTGAAAAAAGCGATATCCTTCATAATTCAGAACATGGTTCATATAAATACGATAAGGCTGTTTCAGGTTTTTTGCAGGATCAA
>CAJVWU010000151.1 GCA_913009755.1 uncultured Bacteroidia bacterium | reverse complement strand
AAAGCTGAAGCTCTTAATCAGAATCTACAACGTTTTATCAATGTTAATTATGGGGCAAGAAATTCAGACTTTTTCCTCTATAGGGTCAAGATTCATTTTGCTTAGCGCATCAAAATAGGAATTAGCCCAGATTTTAAAACCTCGTCCGTCTGCTGACGGGCCTTAATAGAATAACATTAGGCTAAAATTTTAATCCCGGCAGGGAAAGGCTTCAGAGGCTGTTCTCATAATCCTGATCCGCCTGAAAACGGAAACCAAGCCTTTTGCCGGTTTTCAGCGAAATGGCATCCAGGGTGTTTTTCATTTCATTTACCGTAACCTCCTGCATGTTGCGATAGGGCGGGGTCAGCAAGTCAAAATTGATGGTGTAGGAAATGGCGGCGGCTATGATTTCTTCGATTTTCGTTCTGTCAAAAACATAATCCCCGAAGTTGTTATACAGAAATCCCAGTTCCCGTTTCCCTTCAATAAAATAATGTTTGTCTTTGTTGATAAATATCCGGCCGATCATATACCCGACGTCGTTTATCCGGTTGTATTTAAAAGAGTCGGCCAGAAAATTATAGATGCAGATCATTCCGCAAAACGACCTTTCCGGTTCTTCTTTGATGTATGGGGTCCGCATTACCGCATGATCACGCGAAAATTCAAACACATTGGTGTGCATCAAAAAAAGCAGGATATCGCCACCAAACTTCACTTCAATTTCGAAGTCACCACGCATCCTGGCTTCAAATTCAACCCTGCGAGGGGGTGTATGATCGTTATAATATTTTTCGTATTCACCGGCAAAACCGTCAATTACTTTTTTAAGCAGCCTGAACGATTCGAAAGTGTTGCGGTAAACAATCTGTTTTAAAGTAGCTTTTTGAATCAATTTGACGAATAATTGATCCCGGTTACCGGATAAAGACTGATTCATAATTTTAAAATTTTATTCAAAGGTAAACGAAAGCAGGAAAACTTTTGATCTTAATGACTCAATGCTGTTGGTATAGATATTATTTTCATTTTTGAGCAATTGGTTCATGCCATATCCCATTTTCAGCTCGGTGCCGAACTTGAAATAAGTTGTATAAAACTCAAATCCGACACCTACATTAACATAAACATCCTGTTTTTTGAGTTTTACTGTAATTTCACTGGTGTTTTTCTGTGCTTTCTTTTGCGAGGCCAGGTCAAGTGAATATTGCAGTCCGCCCAGCACATAAGCGTCGAAATTGTTCAGGCGCGTAGAACGGTACTTGAATTCAAGGGGAAAATTGATCAATGTTGAGGTGATGCTCTTGGTTGTGGTAACCATTTGCCCCTGTCCTTCATTAAAAATGTTAATCAGGTAGTTTATCCTGCGTTCGCCAAATGAAAGGGAAGGGATAAAACGCATGTCGAAATATTTTCCCAGCCGCAGGTTGCCCAGGATGCCAATAGTAAAACCCGGGTTAGCCCCCGGTGAAACGGAATAGAGCGTTACCGAATCGGCAAATATATCAGGATATTGTTCAGTGTCCCATTTGATGTACGAAAGGCTGTCTGCCGGTTTCAGGCTAAACAACATCTGGTTTATCCCCAGGATAAAACCAAAATGATACGGAGACTGATTGTAATTGGGAAGGTTCTGTACTCTTCTGACCTGTGCTGATGTTTTGGCACCGGCAAATATGAATATCAAAAAAAGGGCGAAAAATATTGTTATTGATTTTCTCAAACTTTCGTAATTTTTACTCTAACGTCTTTTGACTGAACATAGTATTCTGACACGAAAAAAAGTCGGGCAAATTTAAACTAAAATCGGATTATCCAAATACGTGTTATTTTAAACCGAAATACATTGTGGCAATGCCGAAAGTAAGCCGTTTTTGCCCTGTCTGAACAAAACCTGCTGTTTTCATTTCTTCCATAAAAGTATTGTCCTCCGGAAATGATTGTACCGATTCGGGCAGATAGGTGTATGCCTCATCGTTTTTGGATATTATTTTGCCCATTAATGGCAGGGCATATTTAAAATATGCATTATAGAGTTGCCTGAAAGGAAAACTTTTGGGTTTTGAAAATTCAAGAATAGCCACATGCCCACCGGGTTTCATCACCCTGCACATTTCCGACAGCCCGCGCTGAAGGTCTTCAAAATTGCGGACACCAAAGGCAACGGTGACCGCATCAAAAGTGCCGCTTTTAAAATCCAGGTTCTCGGAATCGCCTTCCTGTAAAGTGATGGTTTTATCCAGCTTCCTGTTGCTGATCTTTTTATTTCCGATGGCCAGCATTTCAGTGGCAATATCAATGCCGGTTATTTTCACCGGATGAAGTTTTTCAAGTTCAATGGCAAGGTCCCCTGTTCCGGTTGCCACATCCAGGATCAGTTGCGGATGAAAGGGGGCAAGGTGTTTTCTTACTTTTTTTCGCCAGCATTTGTCAATGCCGGCTGACAGAAAATGGTTCAGAAAATCATACCGGGAGGCAATGTCGTTAAACATCCCTTTCACCTTCTCTTTTTTGCCTTTTTGTTGTTTCAACTTTTTTATTGGGGTTTCACAATAGCCTTGTTAATGTGTAAGCAACCTGATTGTTTCGTCCTGTAATTTGTTTTTATCGATGGGGGCCACGCCAACTTCTTCGCAAACCAAACCACCGGCCACGTTAGCAATAGCCGCCATATCGGCAGGTTCAATGCCTGATGCAAGGCACAATGCAGCCACGCTGATCACCGTATCACCTGCCCCTGATACATCGCTGATATTCCTCATGTGTGCCGTTAACTGTTGCGAGCCATCCGCCCATTTTACATAAATCCCCTTTGACGAAAGGGTAATGAGAATAATATCAGCATCAATAAGTTTCATAAGGTGTGCTGCGGCATGTTCAACGTTTTCCAAATCATCTTCTCTCATCTCCATGTTCAGCCCTTCTTTAATTTCTTTTAGGTTGGGTTTGAACAGGGTGACATTTTTGTATTCCAGAAAATTCTTCTTTTTGGGGTCAACCACAACAGGAATTCCTTTTTGCCCGGCCAGTGTAACCACCTTGTTGATCAACCATGGAGAAATAATGCCTTTGTCGTAATCCTGAAAAATGATGACGCCGGTTTTATTGTTGTTCAGCAGGACGGATATTTTTTCATAAAGCTGATTGAATTCTTCGTCATTCAGATCGCCGGTAGTTTCTTCGTCCACTCTCAGCATTTGGGCATGGTTACCAAAAATCCTGAATTTTGTCGTTGTCAGCCTTTCATCACTGCGGACAATACCCTCATCCGACATGTTTTCGCCGGCCAGCATATTTAAAAACTCATTGCCTTTTGTGTCGTGACCGATCACCGAGCAAAGTACAGCATTGGCCCCCAACGATTTGACATTGCGTGCCACATTGGCTGCCCCACCCATACGGTTTTCACGCTTTTCTACCGAAACAATGGGAACAGGTGCTTCCGGGGAAATTCGTTCAACGGTACCCCATAAATAAGAATCCACCATCACATCACCGATGATCATGACGTTGAGGTCGTTAAATGCGGAAAAAAGTCTGGAAACGGTTGCGGTTGTCAACATAAGTCAGGTTTTGGGCAAAAGTATAAAAATTTAACAGGATGCCCTGACGGCACAGAATAATGGCTAAATTTTATTTTGATGTGCTGGACTAAATTTTACCTTTGATTGAAAAAGGTAAAATGGGAGAAGAATTGCATAAAAAGCTGATAGAATTAATTGCCCCGGAAGAGGTCAATAAACATTTTAA
>CAJVWU010000150.1 GCA_913009755.1 uncultured Bacteroidia bacterium | reverse complement strand
GTTGTGCAAAAGGCGAGATCAGAAGGGTGAAAACCGGTTTCCCCCAATAGTTAAACAACATATCTGGATACTTCCATCCCCAGTAAGCCAGCAGGAAATGCTGGTAATGATCACCGCCCCCAAAGTTGTTTTGTGTAAGAAAGACCGCAATGGCAAAGGCTGCGAACATCAGGGACAACAGAAAAAGAACCAGGTATTTTTCTGACAGGTTTTTCATGTGTCCGGTTGTTGTGAAAGTTTATGGTTTGTTACTTCCGTGAAAAAATATTATACTTTAATATACTGAACATGGCCCGCAACCCGTCTTTCCATCCGATTTTTTTACCATCCTCGTATGTACGCCCGTAATAGGAAATGCCCACTTCATAAATTCTTATGCCGGGGACACGTGAAATTTTTGCCGTGACTTCCGGCTCAAAGCCAAACCGTTTTTCAACCAGGTTCAGCGATTTGATGATATCCGACCTGAAAAGTTTGTAACAGGTTTCCATGTCGGTCAGGTTGAGGTTGGTAAAAGCATTTGAAAAAGAGGTAAGGAATTTATTGCCAAGGGAATGCCAGTAAAACAGGATACGGTGTGGCGCACCCCCCTGGAAACGTGAGCCGTAAACCACATCGGCAAAACCATCAGTCAGGGGTTTTAGCAGCTTGTTGTATTCCTGGGGATCATATTCCAGGTCGGCATCCTGTATGATGATGTAATCACCCGTTGCTTCTTTTATGCCACGGTGCAGCGCTGCCCCCTTGCCCATATTTTGCGGCTGGTTGAACAGTTTGATATTGTCGCTTTTGTGGTCATTCATATATTGCCCAACCACTTTCAGGGTATCATCGGTGGAATAATCATCCACAATGATGATTTCTTTTTTTATGCCGTTGATGAGTGTTACATCCAGTACTTTATTCAGGATCAGATGGATGGTCTTGGCTTCGTTGTAAGCAGGGATCAGGATGGAAAGGGTTTTGGACATGCCATAAAAACTTTGGAAAGGACAAATATATTAAAAGCAGCGATATTATATTGCCTGTTATTTTCTTTCAAACATTTCAATCTTTATATTGTCAATATCAAAACTGTTTTCCCCCCTTATCCATAAATAACAATGAAACCGATCGGAGCTGTTCCGGATCTGAGGGGTAAGGTACTCCACACGGAATTTCTTCCATTGGTTGTTGGAGGTATCAGGCTGTATATCAAAAGCTTTATAGCCATAAGCCCCTTCTTTGCGTTCCATTGTCAGGACCAGGATGGGTGCAGGCCCTTTAAAAGTTTTGGGGAAACGGACATCTATGCCGGCTCTTATCCAAAGATGGTCTTTGCTTGTCAGGTTTTTATAAGGTCGTTGATAAATCTCAAAATAGGTCCGGCTTTTTTCTATCCGGTAAAAGAAATTACTGTCTTTTTCAATTTGGTTGCCTTTCATCCCCTGCCCTTCAAAATCAATGCTTTTCAAAACAAACCGGTTGTATTTATCCTCATCGGTAAATTTGTTGTCTCCGCCGAAACTCCTCTTGATCAGCAGCAGTTCTTTATCCTGTTTACTGGCTGATGTTTTCAGGAAGGTTTTCCAGTAATAGGCTTTGGTTGTGCGGTACGGATCAAGAATATAATGTTTTAGCTGCCACCACTGAAACTGGTTCAGGGCAATGAAGAGGATAATGATCACACCGATCGTGGTTTTAACCCATAACTTACTTTTTTGCAAATGAACCAGGAAATAGCCAAAAGTGATGGCCAGTACAGGATATACGGTAATTAAAGGCCGGTTTGAAAACGCTGCCCCATACCACCATTCGCTCCAGCTCGAAATGATATAAAAAGAAACGAGGAAGTAAACCAACAATGAAAAGAATATCTTTCTGTTGTCTTTATATACATAATAAAACCCAATCAGCGAAAAGATCATGACCGGTGTATATACAAGCCACCCTTTTCTGTAACTGAACAAAACATTAAGAATATGGGGTGAAAAAATATCCAGCCCAACGCCGGGGTTTTTATAGGAATCGTAAATCGGATAGCCAGTTTTTAAATACCAATAAGTCATTTGCGGGATCACCAAAATAAATGACAGCCCGATGACGATGAGTATAGACCGTCGTTGTTCGATAATCAGGGAAAGCTTTTGTTTAAAAGATTCTTTGGAATAAACATGCCACAGCAGGGGCAAAAGGATAATGACCACTTCGCTGGGTTTTACCAATGCCATCAAAACGATGCCCACACCGATGGCAAGCAGGTACCTGAACCGCTGATTTTCATGCCATTTTATTGTATTCCAGATGATGATGGCAGCCAGCATAAACAACACATTGACGGTTTCCAGGTCTTTTAAGGTAAGATGGTGGATGTAGTTTGTGCCAAAAACGATGATGATCATGACCAAAGAGGTGATCCATTCGGAGAAAAAACGCTTTAATATCTTCCTCAAATAAATTAAGCCGATAATAGTATAAATGATGCCACCGATCACCAGGGCGTATTGATAGGGAAGGCTGAAGCCGTCCATGGGGTAAGCGAGCACCGAAGCCGAAACCTGTCCCAAAAAGAAAAACGGCAGGTAAAACAAAGCCATGCCCATCAGGAAAAAATACATGGGTTGGCCTTCGTCGTTTGTGGACACCATGTAGAGCGTACCGGTCAGGTGTTTTTCATCATTGATATGCTGAAGCCAGCCAATATCGTTCAGCATCGGATCATCATAAATAAAAGTGGCGGGCAGGTATAAATAATAGCCCAGCACATCCCATGCAATTTCTTTTTCGTTTACCCGGTTTATCCGGTACAATGAAAGCGCCAGGCAGATAATCAACAAAGTGGCCAGGCTGAGCCTGCCGGCTAAATTATTCGTTGACCCGGATTTTGAGTTCATTTCTTTTTATTGGCGGTTTTTAACATTAAAGTTGTCAAAAGTAAAACCAAAATTAAGATAGACAAACAGATGTAACTATTTTTTCCTGTTTATTTATTTGATACGATTTTTGAAATGAACCCGCAAAGCAACAATAACTGAGGTGATAGAAAAGCATTTCCGCCAAAACCCCACAACAAAGGGAAGGGGTAACGCAATTGATTAAACCCTTTGGATTGTAATTGTCTTAATAAACCGTCACGGTTTTTTCTTTCTGGCCGGTACAGCTTGAACTGCCTTTGCGCAGTGTGTAGTTTGCCGTTACCGGAAAATCTGCGGCATACGTATATGTGTGGTCAACTTTATTGTTGGTGCTTGTGGCTGTTTTTCCATCGCCAAAATTCCATTCTATTTGCTTATCCAATGTTAAATCACCGGATGTATTGTCATTAATAAACTCAAAATGGACCAATTTTGCGTTGCTCGTATCAATCCTGGCATCAATGGACAATAAAATAGACTCGGCAGCACAATCAATAGCGTCTTCAATTATTTTTTTGCATCCGGTTTCAACAAAAAGAAAAGACATAATCAAAAATGCGGGAATAATATATTTCGCTTTCATAATAATAGTTATTAGTTGTTTAATTTTAAATATGAAGCCGTTTTCAATGTTAACGGTTCTTTTGGCAAAAAGTTTCCAAATGATGGAAATATCATTTTCCCAAATTGAAAAATAAAAAGCCTGAAGGCCGTTTTTTTAAAACCAGTGCCAATCATCTCAGTATTTAGCATAATTATTAATTTCGCTTTTTAAAATGATTCATTCTGCAGCAAAAGGAAAATGAGGCAAGAATATCGCGTTGAAAGAAAAATATTGAAAGTATCCTTCATATTTGTTTTTTTTATTTCCCTGCTTGCAT
>CAJVWU010000149.1 GCA_913009755.1 uncultured Bacteroidia bacterium | reverse complement strand
ATACCGATTAAACATCAAAATGTCGCATATCTTCACTCCCTGCCCGTCCGGCAGGCGGGCGTTCAATCTGTTCCTTTTGCTGTAATATCGGCATTAACCATTGTAATAAGCAAAATGAGCGATAAGCCATTTTGAAAAACAATTGGTATTATTTGCCAACCGGGCATTCTCCAAAAATTAGTTTTGGTATATTGAACAGATCAGTTTACACCAAACACCTTTTTAAAGAACCAACTCCGCTTTGTAAAAATTCAAAACACAAAATATATATCCAAAGGTCTATCGAACTTCCTATATGCTCAAACCCACGGGAAGTAGTCCGGGGCTGTTTGTGTAATTTTGCCAATGCAAAAAAAATAAGTCGAAAAAGTATGCCTGAGATACTAATGAAATAATAATAGGGTCGGGGGCAATAACCGCAAATGTATGAAAAACTTTGGAAGTTACACCGTGTGAAAAAAATATTTTTAAAAATATGGAGGTCGGTAGCCTTAATCCCTTCAATCTTTTTCGTGGAGGTTGCACTTTGGCAAAACGGTCGCTTTATATTTGGCCTGCCAGCCCGTTGGGCTCTTTACCTCATTCCGGTTTTCATAACTTTATAGCAACTATTCATCCGTATTAGCCCTCTAACAAACAGGTATTCTGCGTAATAATCTTCAATGAATAATTGTCGCATCATAGAAGAATAGCCACGAATGCACAAATAAAAATTCGTTCATTCGTGGCTATTTGGTTTATAATCTGACTATTATAAAATCTCTTAAAAGGCAGAATAGTTACAATCCCTAAAAGGGAACCTTAACAAAAGAAGGCTGTTTCGGCAGCCTCCTTTCGGAAATTATTTGGGATTTGGTCCTTCGGTAACCTGAACCAGGTTGTCAGTATCAATCCATTTTGCAAAAGCTGCTTTAACCTGTCCGGCCGTAAGTTTTACGTAATGTCTGGCAGCAATAATGGGTTCATCCAATGGTAAACCGTCGATGGAACGCCGAAGTAAGCCGTATGCAATATCATCCACACTTGATTCTGACAGCGTAATTTTGCGCAGTAGAAGCGTTTTTGCCTGATGTAATTCTTTCGGAGTTACATCTTCTTTTTGCATTTGTTTTAAATCTCTTACAACAATGGCTCTGGCTTTTGAGACATTCGGCGGGTCACACCCATAATTCACAGAATAATCCGAACGATGTTTTCCTATGTCGAACGAAGAAGAAACAAAGTAAACCAAGCCTGAATTTTCACGTAGATCACGGTATAAGCGTGTGGCATAAAAAGAGCCACCCAGCACATGGTTGCCTACCTGAAGTGCATAATAGTCAGGATTTGAACGCGTAAGACCCAGATTCTCAGCCAGAACAACACGATTCTGCACTCTGCTTGCATCGGGAACATGGGTTTCAGAGGCTTTATTCGTTGGTACCGGCGAGAACTCCACATTCGGTTTTTTCCCGGATACTTTCCAACCGCCGAAATATTTTTCAATGACTGTTTTGGCTTTATCCGGACTAATATTCCCGATAACGACAATGGTCGTCATATCAGGACGAAAAACGTGCTGATAGTAGTCTTTTATATCTTCCAAAGTAAGTGACTGAACAGAAGACGGTGTTGGATGTCGTAACTCCGGGTCGCCTTTGGGCAATAAAGAAGTCTTCATCGCTTTTTTGAAGAGATAAGCAGGACTTTGCAACTGACCGGCCACAAGTGCTGCCGTTTGATGCTGAAGGATCATAAATGCCCGCGTGGGTAAAGCGGCTTGTAATTCGTTGTCTGCCAATAACTGAACACCCCGATCAAAATGATTTGACAAGACCCGAAGAGAGAAGCTGCTCCCTGCCGATTCATTTGCCCCGATATCATCCAAAGCTTTTTGAAACTGGACACGGTTTAATGTTTTTGAACCATAATTAAACATCTGCTCCAGAACATCATCAACACCTTCCTGCCCTTTGGGCGTTTCCAAATCGGGTTTGTTTTTTATTTTTCCATATACACTTACGGTATTGCTTATCTGTTCCGGTTGAACAATCAGCCTGATACCGTTTGGCAATGTGGATACTACCGGATGAACAATGGATTTAGGAATGGTCAGTTTCCCCATGGCTTTTTGTGCCCATTCAGGCAGTTTTACCGGTTTGGGATTTTTGGGTGCAAAGGATTCTTTTCCGCCAAATCCTTTACGGGATATTGCTTTCCCGGAAGATTGCGGTGTTAAAACAGCAACTATAGCGTGTTGCTGGTCCAAATATTTCCGGGCAACTCTGTTTACATCCTGAACGGTTACTTTTTCTATTGCCTGTAAGTCTTCAGCCGGAGAGTGTCGTCCTTCGACAGCAAGAGCCTGAGACCAGACAGAAGCAAGTCCCGATACTGAGTTTTTCTGGAATTCGAAGGAAGAAATTTCATGCTGTTTTGCCGCTTTGACTAAATCGGGATTGACTCCGTCTTTTACTTCTGAAGCCAGTACTGATGATACTTCATGGAGTAATTTTTCTGAGTTTCCGCCTCTCGGAAATACAGCAATGCCAAATCCAAGACCCGCCTTGCGCATTCCGTTCATAGAAAAACCGGTATATAAAGCTTTTCCTTCCGGAACCAGTGAATACAATTTTCCCCGATGATTAGACAACACATCGGATAAGACCTGAGCAGCAGCGTAATCAGGACTATTAGTCCCCGGCATTCTAAAGGATACGATTGCTAATCCGTAAGGTAAATCTGTTTTTAAATGAAGGGTGTCAGGCTTTACGGGTTGAAGATTAATAGCCGGATGCGAGGGTAACTTTTTGGAAGGAATACTACTGAAGAGTTTTTCTACTTTTGCCAGAGTCTCCTTTGGATTGACTCTGCCAACAATTACCAGAATGGCATTATTGGGGGCATACCATGAGTCATGAAACTTTTTAAGCATGGCACCTGTAGTCTTATCAAACGAGGGACGGGTTCCGAGTGCATCATGAGCATAAGGGGTTCCTTTAAACATAGCTGCCAACAGTTTTTTATAAAAAACATACTGGGGATTTGACAAATCGTTAGCCACTTCCTGTTCGATGGCGCCACGTTCTTTGGCCCACAATTTTTCGCTATCCAGAATACCACGCATGCGAATAGATTCGATGTGAAGGGCAATGTCCAGATCTTCAGCCGGAACGGTAAAAAAATACTGTGTAACCATTTGTCGGGTGTCTGCATCGAAATCACCCCCCATTGCAGCTGTAATGTCTGCCAGTTGATTGGCAGATAACCCCGGATTACCACGAAACATCATATGTTCCTGGGCATGAGCTGTTCCGGGAAAACCTTTGGGCGCTTCATTGGAGCCGACAAGGTAATTCATCTCGGTTGTAACAACAGGGGCGAGCGGGTTTTTGATAATGACAACACGCAGCCCGTTTTTAAGCGTATGGCGCAATACCGTCTCACTTTCATTTTTAGCACTCCGTGGATGTGCCATCATGGGAGTGATGATAAAAACCGCCATGAATACAAAAAGAAATTTTTTCATAATAAAAGGAATTTACTCTCAAAAGAGATTGTTGGAGTTCAAAAGTTTATTTATTTTCAATTTGATCAAAGAGAATTGCAGAACCCCTAAATCAATTTTCAATAATCAAAACTAAATACAAAATTATTTCATATTATCTTTTTCTTCGGTTTCATTTTTTCTTCTTCTTTTTTCAAAGACAGGTCATTTGCCTTGCCGCAATACGTAAGACTTACCTCGGTAAATCATAAACACAACATCATAATAATTAGCCTCTTAATTCATTATTATATAATCCGAAATGGTATTATTCATTTTTCTCAAAACTATTCATTGCCTTATATTAAATTATAAAATTACAACGAGATACTATTAAAATCACAAATTTAGATAAACAATATTTAAAAGGTGCATGGTAAAGCATTATTTAACCTAATTTAACAGTTTTA
>CAJVWU010000148.1 GCA_913009755.1 uncultured Bacteroidia bacterium | reverse complement strand
TGGCTCCACGTCCCATACTTTTAGCTTCGCTTGCCAGAAATAATCGAGCCGTTTTTTCATCTAAATGCGGTAAGAGCATTTGATATTTTTCCTGTAATTGTGTATCTATTGACATTGTTCTGAATTTTGAACAAATGTACTACTTATTTTTGAACGAACACTAAATTAGAAAACATTTTCTAAATACCTGAACAATAGTCTGGTATTTATACAAATTTGAATAACCTCCCACAAAGTTCCAGCCTTCAAAAAAGCTTTGGGGTTTCGGCGACTGAAGTCGCCGGTACAAAAATGACGGTTTCATTACTTCTCGTCCAGCAATGCCCTGACTTCGGCCTGCAGCTTTTCGATTATTTTTCGCTGCTTTTCAATCCCGCCTGTGGAAGATTGGATATCAAGCATAGCGGAAGGGTCGGGTGCAGAACCGTCGGTGTTGACGGCCACCTGGGCACATAAAAGAAAGCCCCTCAAATAACAAAAGAGGAAAAGCATTAAAGTTTTCATGGTAGTTATGTTTTAGAAAATTGCAGAATTTCCGGGCAATGAAGAAAGAACTTTCAGGGATATATCCTAATCCCAAAAATACAAAATGGAAAAGGTAAAGTCAAGGCACCGAGGCAGAAATATGGTTGAGGGCTGAAGCCGGCAAATTTTTGGGATGGTTAGTCATGATTTTACCGGCAAAAAATTGGGGAACTGAAAACACATAAAAATATTTATTTGTTTTTGTATTGATTGACAATCAAATCCCGATAGGGATTTAATATGGGTAAAATTACACTGGGACCTGATACCGTCCCGTACGGGACGAAATCGAAATTAATTAATATTTTTCTACCTCAATTTCATGATAATACCCGTTTCCTGTGTATTCGATATCGAAAACCTTACCGGGCTTTCCATTCTGAAAAAGAGATAATTTCCTGCTGTGGTGGAGCTGGCGGTGCATTTTCGGAAAGCAGCAGATCGGTTGCAAATTTATGGGCAATTCTTCCCGGGCCGATAATTCCCCAGTTTATCTTTCTTGTCATAAAGTAATATGCTTTAAACTATTAAACCACCCTTTTAAAAACCATCGCCGTCCGGTTGGTGTTATAAATGGTGAGATAATGTGCGTTGCCTTCGCTTTGCGCAATAAACCTTGTTGAATCTTCTATCCGGCCGTGCCCGCCGAACTGCCGGTCGTCGGAATTCAGGATCAGATGATATTCACCGGGTTTGGGAACGGGAAAGCGGTATCCGGGGATGGAGTTGGCCGGATGAAAGTTGAAAACAAAAACCAGGTGGTTGCGTTCAAAAACGATGGTCTTGTTGGCTTCGTCCATATTTAGCTGGTTGCCGAATAATGAGGACAGTATCTTGTTTTGCTTAATAGTACGGATCATTTCCCGGTCAAAGGCAGCGAGATACCGGTATTTCAGGTTGGGGTCATCCACCAGCGACCATTGGCGGCGGCAGTATTTATAACTCCAGTTGTTTCCTTCACGTGGAAAGTCAATCCATTCGGGATGGCCGAATTCATTGCCCATAAAGTTCATGTAGGCCTGTCCGCCCAGCGAAATGGTAAACAACCGTATCATCTTGTGCAATGCAATCCCCCTCTCAATAACCAGGTTGTCGTCATCTTTCTGCATGTGCCAGTACATTTCCTTGTCCATCAGCCGGAAAGCAATGGTTTTGTCGCCCACCAGTGCCTGATCGTGCGATTCGCAATAAGCAACGGTTTTAACATGCGGGAGACGGTCATTCAGCACATGCCACATTTCGTTGAGGTTCCAGTCTTCGTCGCGGTATTCTTTCAGCAGCTTGATCCAGAAATCGGGGATGCCCATGCCCAGCCGGTAGTCAAAACCCAGTCCGCCGTCCCCCATGGGAGAGGTCAGCCCCGGCATGCCCGTAACGTCTTCGGCAATGGAAACCGATTGGGGATCAATGTTGTGGACCAGTGTATTGGCCAGTTGCAGGTACGTGATGGCATCCCATTCCACCCCCTGCCTGAAGTATTTATCACGCGAATCAATGGTTTCAAGCCCATGATGGAAATACATCATCGAGCCCACTCCGTCAAAGCGGAAACCGTCGAAATGAAATTCTTTCATCCAGTATTTTAGATTGGAGAGCAGGAAACGCAACACTTCGGTTTTGCCATAGTCAAAAATTTTTGAATCCCATTGCGGGTGCTCTCCACGGCTTCCCGGATGAAAATACTGCCCGTCAGACCCGTCCAGCCGGTTGATGCCTTCCACCGTGTTTTTTACCGTGTGCGAGTGGATCACATCAAGGATGACGGTGATGCCGGCTTCATGTGCTTTTTTGATGAGGTATTTCAGTTCTTCCGGCGTGCCGAAACGGGAGGAAGGAGCAAAAAAACTGGAGACATGATAACCGAATGAACCATAATAGGGATGTTCCTGAATGGCCATAAGCTGGATGGCGTTGTATCCGCCTTGTACAATTCGTGGCAGGACATTTTCCACAAATTCGAGATAGGTGCCTACGCCTTCTTTTTCCTGAGCCATGCCTACATGGGCTTCATAAATAAAAAGATCGCCGGCTTTACCTGCGTTAAAATTGTCATGATTCCAGTCGAAAGGATCGGGGAACCAAAGTTGCCCCGAAAAGTTTTTGGTATCCTCATCCTGGATAACCCGGGTGATGTATGCCGGTATCCGGTAATTCAATCCCATTTTCGAATCCACCAGCACCTTGATCTTGCTGCCGTGGATAAAAGTATCTTGGTAGTTTTTATAAGCGAGGAAAATTTCCCAGATGCCGAAATCATTTCTTTTGAGGGGGTGGGCAAACTGCTGCCAGTTGTTGAAATCACCCACCAGATAAAGCCCTTTGGCATTGGGTGCCCATTCGCGGTATGTCCAGCCGTTTTGTCTGCGGTCGAAATTAAAGCCGAAATATTTATAACCGTCGGCAAAATCATGAAGGTTACCAAAATCACGGTTGATCCGGTTTAACTTTTCCAGATAACGGTTGTAACGGTCTTCAACGTCCTTTGCATTGGGTTCAAGCCAGGGGTCGTCACTGATGAGTTTGAGTTTTTTTGTCATGGATTGCTGATTATTCAGCCCGAAAATACAAAATCAATAACCACAAAGTAATTTTTTGCTAATTATATTTATCTTTATTGTTTCAAATCCTTTATCGCATCAATGAAAAAAGTACTCGGTTTTCTGTGGCAGAATTTTGAAATGTTTTTTTGGATCGGGGCACTGGTTTCTCTTTTCTTCATGGAACCGACCGGAGAACATTTTTCGCTTTGCCCGTTGAAGAATATGGGATTTGAACATTGCCCCGGTTGCGGGCTCGGACATTCCATCCATTATGCCTTGCATCTTGATGTTACGGATTCGTTTTCAAATCATCCGCTGGGGATTTTCGGATTATTGGTTATTATTTCACGTATTTATAAATTAATCATATTAAATTTTAAAACTTATTATCATGGACACCAAACTGCTACAACTTATTCCGGGCGTTGAGCCCAACGAACTGGTTTATTTACAATCGTTGACAAAAGACCTGACGGAGGATCAGCTTCAAACGTTTGCCGCCCTGTATAACGGGGAACGAAAAAAACCGGATACGATAATGATCGGCGCTATTGTGGGGCTGCTGGGTGTTGGCGGTGTGCAACGGTTTATGGTCGGACAGATCGGGATGGGAATACTTTATTTTCTAACCCTGGGTTTGTGCTATATCGGAACCATCGTTGACATTGTAAACTATAAAAAACTGGCTCTTGAGTTCAATCAGCAGGCTGCCAACAATCTTTTGCGTGCGGCGATCAATATGAGTAAATAACCACGGGCTTTGTCCCCCTGTATTATCAACTTTCATGGCAATCTCTGATTTCGCCCCGTTGGGGCTTGGAATGGATTTTGATTATTATCCCCCCCGCTGCGCACGGGCGTCTTGATTACCGCACCTTTGGTGCTTTTGAGCAGGGAGGAATGAGATGATTGCTACACCTTTGATGCTTTTACGCAGGGAGGAATGAGATGATTGCTACACCTTTGATGCTTTTACGCAGGGAGGAATGAGATGATTGCTACACCTTTGATGCTTTTACGCAGGGAGGAATGAGATGATTGCTACACCTTTGATGCTTTT
>CAJVWU010000147.1 GCA_913009755.1 uncultured Bacteroidia bacterium | reverse complement strand
CGATAGATTTTAATAAGCTATATCATTATTGATGAAAAAAAACCTTAAAACTGAAGATAATATGACTTCTTTTATGAAAAAACCGTGACATAGATGAGTTTTTCAGTAGCTTGCGGATTTAAGGTTATAGGTTACTATATTTTTCTTTTGACTAAATTAGCCCGCTATGAAGATTCTTGCAGCAGTTGGCGATTATGTATCGGTCATCTTTCAGGCTTTTAAAAGGCCGGACAAGGGTGTCGTGTTCCGGCGCCAACTGTTTATTGACCTTAAACAACTTGGTGTCAGCTCCATCGGGGTAGTAACCATCATTTCTATTTTTTTCGGTACTATTATCGCCATCCAGATGGCTTACAACATTGACAATCCCCTGGTACCCAAAACAACCATTGGTTTCGGGACGCGTCAGATGATCATTCTTGAATTTGCCCCGACCATTATCAGCCTGATCCTGGTGGGTAAGGTGGGTTCAAACATTGCTTCCGAGATTGGCACCATGCGCGTGACCGAACAAATTGATGCCCTGAAAGTAATGGGGATCAATCCGGCCAATTACCTGATCCTGCCCAAAATAACCGCAGCCATGCTTTACAATCCGGTTTTGATTGTTTTTTCAATGGGCCTCGGGCTGTTGGGTGGATGGTTTGCCATGTTGATGACCGGGCTGGTTTCAATGGATGTTTATATTGAGGGCTTACGATCGTGGTACGATCCT
This sequence comes from uncultured Bacteroidia bacterium, assembly GCA_913009755.1. Lineage (GTDB taxonomy): Bacteria > Bacteroidota > Bacteroidia > Bacteroidales > F082 > JAADID01. Next base: position 3,691 of record CAJVWU010000147.1, on the reverse strand, counting down.
TTTACGGTAACCTACGCGCTCATTAAAACCGAAGTGTTTGCGTTTGTCATTGCTTCCGTCTCCGCTTACAAAGGTTACACCGTAAAAGGCGGTTCCGTCGAAGTGGGGAAGGCCAGTACCGATGCCGTTGTGATATGCACGGTATTGATCGTATTTTTTGACCTGGTGCTCACCCAAATGTTACTGACATGATCGAGGTGAAAAACGTTTCCAAATCTTTTGACGGACAGGGAGTGCTGAAAAATATTTCAACAACTTTTGAAAAAGGAAAAAATAACCTGATCATCGGACAAAGCGGATCGGGCAAAACCGTCCTGATGAAATGTTGTATCGGGCTGCTGGAAGCCGACGAAGGGGAAGTGGTTTTTGACGGGATGAATTTTTCGGGGATGAAAGAAAATGATAAAAAGAAAACAAGAAAGGAAATGGGGGTGTTGTTTCAGGGAGGGGCGCTGTTCGATTCCTACACGGTGGAAGAAAATGTGATGTTTCCACTGAACATGTTTACCAACATGTCGTGGGAAGAAAAACACGAACGGGTGAATGAAGTGCTGAAACATGTAAACATTATCAACGCCAACGAAAAATACCCTTCCGAGATCAGCGGGGGCATGGTTAAACGGGTTGCCATTGCCCGCGCCATTGCCTTAAGCCCCAAATATCTTTTTTGCGATGAACCCAATTCGGGCCTTGATCCCAAAACCGCCGAAATGATTGACGAGTTGATCTCCGAACTGACGGAAAAGTTTCAGATGATAACAGTTGTTAACACCCACGATATGAATTCAGTACTGAACATTGGCGATAAAATTGCTTTTATCCATAAAGGAAAACTATGGTGGGAAGGCGATAAGCACCAGATACTGAATACAAAAAACGAGGAACTGAACGAATTTGTTTTTGCCACCGAACTGACCAGAAGGGCAAAGAAGTGAGAGAATTTGGGGGGGAACCCAGCCCTGAAGGGCTGGAAAACTGATGAAGAATCAAAATAATGAAACAAATCAGTTACCCCGCCTTTTAAGGCGGGGTATGAACCATAGGACCATCAAACCATGACCATCAACACATTAGACCTTATCATCCTCATCCCCCTCCTGTTTTGGGCGTGGCAGGGCTATAAAAAAGGGCTGATTATTTCTGTTGCCTCGCTGGCGGCGCTGATCCTGGGGTTGTATTTTGCTTTTTTCTTTTCAGACTTTACCGCCGCCAGGCTGAATGAGTATTTTAAAATTGACAAGGCTTATCTGGCCATCATTGCTTTTGTGGTAACTTTTGCTGTTGTTGTGCTTGCTGTGATACTTATCGGCAACGTGCTGCAAAAGTTCATCAATATCCTGATGCTTGGGTTTTTAAACAAGGCCGCAGGTGCTGTTTTCGGTGTCCTGAAGGGGGCGCTCTATTTGAGCATCCTCATCTGGGTGATTAACTTTTTTGATCCCGGTAGCCACCTCATCAAACAACAATACCGTGAGGGCTCGTTGTTGTATAAGCCCGTTGAATCATTTGGCCCGTTGTTGTATTCCCGTCTGAACCTCGATAATCTGGATATCCATTTGCCAACAAAGAAGGAGATATTAAAGGCGGTTTATTGAAATGTTTAATTTTTATTGAATGACTATTTTTCTGATAGTTTCACTATGATCTGTTTTAATAAAAACAAAATACATACCAGGTGGATAGTGAGATGTATCAATTCTAATACTTTTTTTTGCGATATCTCTTTTGTTTAGAATTATTTCACCGTATATATCAATTAATATTATATGTTTTATTTCCCAGTAATTAAATACAATATTAAAAGAATTTTTACACGGATTTGGATAAATAGAAAAATCAACATTATTACTCAAACCATTTTTAAGATTCCTTGATAATATTTTATAATTAGCGTTTGAATAACCTTGTATGAATTCATTAAAAGTAGGATCAATATCAAAGATACGAGGTATAGAAAACATTTTTTGTTCGCATGTAGAATTAAAATTATTATCAATGGCAAGCGACAACAATGCACCTTCATTAGCTTTCACGCCTTCTTTTAACACAATTGATTCAGAAGCAATAATACTTACACTTGCCCCATCATGAATCACTACATCACCATAAGGAATATCATTAGTAACGTGATTTCCTGCCAACACTGATGATCCAATAATACTATGGTTATTATATAGATTAATATTTTGAATATATTTGTTAATTAGCAGTAACTCTGTTACAATTGGGTTAATTATTTCTGAAGGTAAAATATCGTGATGAGTTGTTTTGTTGGGTTCAATAATAACATCAAACTTAGATTTATTATTAACTATGTCTAACGCGCTATTGTAGGGGATGTATGTTGGATCAGATATGCGTTCAAATGTTATAGTGGGATAATGTAATGGAATAATAGGCAATAATAATGGCCCCCACCAATATGTTGCGAGCATCACTGTTGGATCCATTGTGGTTAAGTCCACTGGTAAATATGAACCCGCAACCATTTCTTCAGACGTTAAATCAAAACTTTTTTCTTCACCAGTAAATGGCCCAATATGCCATTTTATATTAACCCATCTACCTTGATTTGGGTTTGGTTGATTCGTTGAAAATGAAATTCCAATATTCTTTTGAGTATTATGTGGATAACCATCTCCATTTAAGGCGTTTAATTCTTCGTAAAAATTAGAATGGATTTCTCCTGATGGATCGTAAGAACAATAATTTAATAATTGTTTTGCTGCATCATTATTCAATGCATGTTCAGCAAAACCATCGCCTTGCTGCTTTTCTTTTTTATAGTCCTGCAATGGTTTGGAAATTACAGCACCTTGTTGTGGCGAATCTACTGAAATAAATACAGACGCAGGCAACGGATTGCTTTCTCCTTCTTCTTTTGCAAAAGCATAGCGTGCTATCATACCTCCCATACTAACACCTCCGGCAATTATCGGTATATTATCATATAGTGAAAAAACATATCTTACTGCTGATGAAAAACCGGCTGAATTGTTTCTTATATCTTGGGTGCCAAAGATATTGTCCAATAGAAAAACATCAAAACCATATTGATTCATACATTCAATTAAATCTTGTGCAGCATAATAGTACATTTCCTGAGGATTTGTATCGAAAGCATCAAATCCTTCAGAAAACACAACAGGGGTTACAAGGTTATTATTATTTCCTTTCCAAACCCGCAAAGTATTACCATAATTGTCTTTATAAAGTGCATCAGAAGAAGGAATAACTTTTATTAAATATTCCCTGTTATAAGAATGATCAAACTCATCAACAATATTCACTTTTAAATTATGATTGCCTAATGTTTGAAAAGCATTTGAAGAATTTAACCAAACAACATCCTGTCTTGGTGTTCCTGAATATATTTTAATGAATTTATTATTATCTACACTTACTTTAACTTGAACCATAAAAGTGTAGGCAAAATCTATTCCTGATCAAGTACTAAAATTTATGACATTGTTATTAAGTTGAATATAAATTGGGACTATTTCACTTGGATTAACATATATATGGATTCCTTGCAATTGATTGGTCTTTTGTTCCCATAAATAATCATTAGTATCTTATTTCATATTTTCTTGCATTATTTGGCAAGAGTTTAGTAATTCAGAGCAGGTATTAATACCGTTTCTTTAAGTTTTTCAGCAGTAATAACAAGCTCTTTTCCTAACTTTGTCAA
>CAJVWU010000146.1 GCA_913009755.1 uncultured Bacteroidia bacterium | reverse complement strand
GCAAAGACGCAAACTTATCCCCCGCTGGCGGGGGAGCGCGATTGCCTGTGGGCGGTAAGGGGGTGGAGGTGGCCAAAAACAATTCCTACTCAATCTGGTGTAAAACAGATTGCCGCGCCCGCCAATGTTCTTCACGAAAACCATAACTATCGAACAAGACGCCCTCGCTAAATCGTTCATTCATAGTAAATAATGCCGGGCAATGTCCCCCGCTGGCGAGCCTGTCACGCCTCTGGCGTGAGGGTAGGGGGTGGAAATAGAAATATCGTTTTAAATGAAACGACCGAAGCAGTCTCCTCTTGACTGAAAACAAATTGAATATTAATGAATAATCCATGAAGAAAATCACAATAATCGGCCTCGGCTACGTCGGATTGCCGTTAGCAGTTGAATTTGCTAAAAAAACCCTCGTCACCGGCTTCGACATCAACCCATCCCGTGTTACCGAACTCAACACCGGCCACGATAGTACGCTCGAAGTGGAAGACGGAAATCTGAAATCCGTCCTCGTCCCATCGCAACTTCCCAACTTCTCAACTTCTCAACTTCGCTCAACCGGACTATACCTTACAACAAACATAGATGACATCCGCGACTCCCAAATCTACATAGTAACCGTCCCCACACCCATTACCGTGGACAAACGCCCGAATATGATGCCGCTGATAAGTGCTTCTGAGACCGTGGGCAAGGTCATTGCAAAAGGCGATATTGTCATTTATGAGTCCACAGTCTATCCGGGTGCCACCGAAGAGGTCTGCCTGCCGGTAATCGAAAAGGTGAGCGGGCTGAAATTCAATAAAGACTTCTATGCCGGCTATTCCCCCGAGCGGATTAATCCCGGTGATAAAGTAAATACCTTAACCAGGATAAAAAAGGTTACTTCCGGCTCTACCCCCGAAGTGGCTGAGGAAGTGGATGCTCTCTATAACACCATTCTTGAAAACGGAACCCACAAAGCCCCGAGTATAAAGGTAGCAGAAGCTTCCAAGGTGATTGAAAATGCCCAGCGCGACCTGAACATCTCTTTTGTGAACGAACTGGCGCTGATCTTTGAGCGCATCGGTATTGACACCAGCGATGTGATAGAAGCGGCAGGGACCAAATGGAATTTTATCAAATACAAACCCGGCCTCGTGGGAGGCCATTGTATTGGTGTCGACCCCTATTACCTAAAATGGAAAGCCGAACAGTTAGGATATAATCCTGATGTAATTAGTTCGGGAAGACGTGTTAATGATAATATGGGGCGTTTTGTCGCCGACAAAGTTGTGAAACTGATGATAAAAAAGGGACACCGGATCTTAGACAGCAAGGTGCTTGTTCTTGGTATCACTTTTAAAGAAAATTGTCCTGATATTCGAAACAGCCATGTAATTGATGTGGTAGAAGAACTCAAAACTTTCGGATGTAATGTCGATGTGTTAGACCCATGGGCAAATCCCGTTGAAGTGGAACATACGTACGGTATAAAAATACTGAAATTATCCCCCTTTGGAGGGGGCAGGGGGAGGATTGAGAAAAAATATGATGCCATAGTACTGGCCGTTTCACACAATCAGTTCCTCAAGCTGGACTTTAAAAAGCTCATCAACGGCAACAACGCTGTGATTTTTGATATAAAAGGCGTGCTTCCGAGAGCGTTAGTGGATGGAAGACTTTAAATTGGTGAGTTGTGAACATTCCAAACCTGAAACTTCCAATCATCTTAAATTTCAATAGATTCTCACGGCATGCCGGCACACAATGCCCGCCCGGAGATGCCTCAGAAATAAACAAAATGAATACTTAATGCTCCTTAATTTCTTAATGCCTGCCCGTCGGTTAGACAGGGTAAAAAAATAAAAACCATGAAGGCATTAAGAAAATGAAAAAATAAAAATGAAGAATGAAAAACGGAGGGAGAATGTTTATTAAAGCCGTTAGCCGTTAGCCATTGGCCTTTAACTCGCAAACCGCCAAAAAAAATCATTATCTTTGTATCATGCGTTTAACAGAAGAGCAAATACAAGTCATAAAGCAAACGGCCAGACAGCTTTTTGGTGATGAAGTTCGGGTGTACCTTTTCGGCTCCAGGGCCTATGACAATAAAAAAGGCGGAGATATAGATTTGCTGATTAAAACCCGTGACAAGTCAATGGCTACCTTAAAAAATAAATTGCTTTTTATTGTTAATCTGAAAATGAAAATTGGTGATCAAAAAATTGATGTTGTTTTTGATCTAAAAGGAAAATATAGCGGCAACTTTCTTGATAGTATTAAAAAACAAAGTGTTGAAATATGCTGAAGAACGAAGACTTTTCCGACAGGCTTAACCAAAGTATCGCAACATGCCGGTTGCATTATCAAAGGATGAAGTTTGCTGAAAGCCGCACAAAAAACCTTTTCCCTCTTGATGTAACAACCTACAAATCCCTTGATAACGACCAAATAAGCTATACCGATCAATTGATTTATCGTTTTTCTAAGTTGCAGGATACGATGGGGAACAAACTGTTTCCGTTGATACTGGAGGGGCTGCATGAAGACATAGAAAACATGGCATTTATTGATATATTGCTGAAGATCGAAAAATTCGGTTTAATAAACGACAGCAGGCAATGGCTGCTTTTAAGAGAAACCAGGAACATTATAACCCATGAATATCCTTTTCAGCTCGATTTTTTGATAGAGGGTTTAAACCAATTAAAGGAACAGCTAACGGTTTTGTCGGATATATGGGAACATACAGAAGAATTTATCAGACAACGTCTTCTTTGATCGTTTATATAAAAGATTTACTAACAGCCAACCGCACCCCTAATCCGCCGGGGCGGACATGCCAACAGCTTTAAACATTTTTCACTTTTCACTTTTAGCTTTTAAACTTTAGCCTTTAGCCTTTTCACTCATAGCCTGCTAACCAAAAATCACTCTAAGCCACAACCATTTAAATAATCTTGATGACCCTGTTAGATATATCAAAACTTGTTGAAGCCGGTGAAAACGAACGGCTGGAATTCAAAACAAGTTTCAATATTGAAACTATTGAGACATTGGTTGCATTTGCCAATACTTATGGAGGCAAAGTTGTTATTGGCATCAATCATAAAAACGAAATTGTTGGTGTGAACACCAACGAAGAATCAGTTCAAAACTGGATTAATGAAATAAAAGGAAAAACAGCTCCTCCCCTGATCCCTTCTGCAGAAATAATTCCGTTTAAAGAAAAGTCAATAGTTGTTTTATCAATACAGGAATACCCGATAAAACCGGTTTCTGTCAGGGGGAAATATTTTAAAAGGGTGGTTAACTCCAACCATTTGATGGATATTAATGAAGTGGTTAACGTTCACTTGCAATCATTTAATACCAGCTGGGATTATCATGCCAACAACCAGTTTAATATAGAAGCTGTTTCATTGGAGAAAGTCCAGAAATCCATTGATGTCATTAACCGGTCAGGTGGTTTTATAACGGATGACCCACTTACGTTTTTGATAAAGAACGATTTAGTTCGGGATAATAAACTTACAAATGCCGCTTATTTGATGTTTACCGAAAAAGAAACCGTTTTAACCACTATAGAGCTTGGGCGGTTTCAAACCGAAACGATTATTAAGGATTCATCACGCACAAAATCAGATATTCTAACACAGATAGAAGAGGTTCTGGGTTTTATCAAAAAGCATATTAACAAAGAGATAATTATTACCGGCCAGGCCAGAAATCAACCAAAATGGCAATATCCTCTTGAAGCCATTAGGGAAATAGTTACAAATATGATCGTCCATCGTGACTATCGTAGTTCGTCCGATTCCATTGTCAAAATTTATGGCCATAAAATTGAGTTTTACAACCCCGGCAGGTTACCCTCCACCATCAGCGTTGAAGATTTGTTGTCAAATAATTATAAATCAACCCCGAGAAACAAACTAATTGCCGATTTTTGCAAAAGCCTGGGGCTGATAGAAAAATATGGTTCCGGTATTCAACGAATTATGGAGTCTTTTAAAAATGCTCATCTTCCGGCACCAGAATTCAGAAATATTTCCGAAGGATTTATGGTTACTGTTTTCTCCGGCGATAAGTTGGGTGATAAGTTGGGTGATAAGTTGGGTGATAAGTTGGGTGATAACCAGGAAAAAATTTTACAATTCATCGAAAAGGACGCTTATATCTCTTTATCCCAGTTAAGTAAGTCCATTGGTATCAGTCAAACAGCGGTTGAAAATAATATTAAAAAATTAAAAGACCTTGGTATTTTAAAACGCATCGGCCCCGCAAAAGGCGGATACTGGGAAATGATGCGCAAAAATAGTTAACCATGAAGAAATGAAAAAAGAAAAATGAAGAATGAAAAATGGGGAGTAAGAATATTCTAAAAACAAAAAGTTTTGCATTTGCGTTAAAGGTAATACAGACCTATAAAGGAATTGTGAAAGATCACAAAGAATATGTTTTGAGCAAACAGTTTTTAAAATCAGGAACTTCAATTGGGGCATTGGTAAGGGAAGCTGAATTTGCACAGTCTAAACCTGACTTTATCTCTAAACTAAGCATTGC
>CAJVWU010000145.1 GCA_913009755.1 uncultured Bacteroidia bacterium | reverse complement strand
TTTACCAGGGATACGAAGCAAAAGGGGACTCACCATTTGAAAGTGCCATTGAGAGTGTAAGGGTGCGTTTCCGTCCGGTTTTGATGACGGCATTCGGAACCATAGCCGGGATGATACCCATCGCCATAGAATCGGCTGTGGGACTTGAACGGCTGAGCCCCCTGGCTGATGTGGCCATCGGCGGTTTGCTGATTGGTACACTCTTAACCCTGATTTATGTACCTATGTTTGCCTATTCTGTTGATAACAAAAACAAAAAAAGGCAAACGGTGGAAATTAAAGAATAAGCATGATTTAAAACTAATCAACATTGTGCTTAACCGGGTTAAAAATATTAAAACCAGGATATACAATGATTTGAAAAAGCATTTAAAAAAATTTAACAGATTACTTGACAAATTAAAAAAACCGTTATATATTTGCAAGCAAACACTTACTTATGATACGCAAGTCTACAGACATAAGGCAGGAAGAAATTAAAAAGGCTGTCCTTTCCATCATTTACCGCGATGGGTTAAAAAAATTATCTACCAAAAACCTTGCAAAAGAAGTGGGGATAAGTGAAGGGGCCATATTCAGGCATTTCCGGTCAAAGAAGGGTATTATCCTGGCCATTATGGATGACGTGATTTTAAACATGGTGGAAGAATTGAGAAAAATAACACTTAAAAAGACTTCTCCTGAAAAACGGCTGTTTGAGCTGCTATGCAAAACAGTGACATTTCTAATTGAGAACAAGGGGATTACAATACTTCTGTTTTCAGAAGCCTCGCATGAAAACGATAAAGATATGCTCGACAAACTCAATTTTATCTTTAATTCACAAAAACAGTTGGTCAGCAAAATTATATCCGACGGGATTACTTCCGGGCTATGGGATGAAACCGTTTCCGTAGAAGATGTTGCCACTCTCTATATGGGCATTCCCATTACATTGAACATTGAATTAATCCTGAACAGAAACGATTTTAGCTATAAAAATTTCTGCAAAAAAATGAATAATTTACTCTTAAGAATATTGAAGAACCCTTAAAAAAATTTATCAATAATAATAAGTAATTAATTACTTACATAAAAAGAATGTTATATACAATTGTTTTTTTCATTATTGCCATTGCTTCTTTCATTTTTGCCATGCTTGGCCTGGGGGGAGGAATGGTTTATGTTCCGGTGCTGAACTGGGCGGGATTTGATATGGTGAAAGTGGCTATCCCATTGGGTTTGCTGCTGAACGGATTGAACACATTGCTGGTACTGATCCCGTTTGCCCGAAAAAAACTGGTGGACTGGAAAGGAGGAGCCGTGATGGCCGTGATGGCTTTGATTGCCGCGCCCCTGGGAGCCATGACCAGTGACAAGGTTCCGGTTCAAACCCTGAAGATATTGTTTGCTGCCATGGTTGTTGCTGCTGCCATACGCATGATCTGGTCCTCAAAAAAAGCTGAACCGGAGAAGATGATGTCATTTGTAAAAAGAAGCATCATCGGCTTTTTTGTTGGCGCCTTTGCCGGTTTTGTTGGCGGTATGCTTGGTTTGGGTGGCGGGTTTATCATTGCCCCTATCCTGATGATGATGGGGTATAAAACCAAGGAAGCCGCAGCGACTACCGCCTTTGTGGTCACTTTTTCATCTTTTTCAGGTTATCTCGGCCACATGGCACAAGGCGAAATGAACTGGGTGTTGACGGCTGTTGTGGTTGTCGCCGTCATTATCGGTAGCCAACTGGGGGGCATGTACATGACCAAAAAAGCCAAATCGAAACAGGTAAAAATCATTTATGCTATTGTCCTGCTGGCCATTGCCGCTAAAATGACCTACGGAGCACTTACTTACAAACCCAAACCTGAAAAAGCCGCACCGGCCAAAACAAACAGTGAAACATCAATAATGATGACACCAATTAATAACTATGTATTGAACAAAGATTTTGTTTTAAACCGATTATCATAAATATCATGTTGAAAACGAAGTATAACATAACAGGGTTGATTTTCTTGCTGGCACTATCCACAGCAACCGCCCAGAATGCGCAACGGCTTAAAAAAGTGGATTGGCATTCTTATACCCAGCTTCGTTTTGCAACCAACTTTGACAATTATTACAACTTTTCAGTCCGCCGTTTGAAATTCTGGATCAAATCGGGCCCTGGGTTTTCAAAACACTGGTCGTTCAAGGCACAAGCCATTTTCATGTCGCTTCAGAAAGAAAAATTCTTTTTACAGGATGTTTACGGACAGTACCGTTTTGGGAAATCGAGCATCCGGTTCGGGCAGTTCATTCCCCGGTTCAGTTTGCAGCGTTTTCAGCCCGATTATCTGATCCCGGCTACGGAAAGGGCACGAGCTGTCAACCTGTTGATCCCTGACGGAACGATGGGTGTAAGGGATATCGGCATTCTATACAACCTGAATGCTGCAAAAAACAATCTGCGGTTCAACATCGGATTGTTCAACGGTTACGGCATTAAACAATACCGTTACAACAATTCCGGTTTTATGGTTACACAAAACCTGTCATACCACATACCTTTCAGGCATTCCTCACTGCAACTGGGCTATTCTGTCATGTATCGCAAAGGCGATTATTTGTATCTTCCGGGAATAGTTCCCGATACAGTAACTTATACAGGATCGGATTTCCGTTTTGACGTCAATGTAATGTTTCAAAGCAACATGTTCGACGTGCAGGCCGAATACCTTCAGGCTAACCTGGATACTACAACAGCCAACGGGTATTATGCATTGGCTACTATGAAATTCAATTCAAAAAATCATGTGTATGTGATGTATGATCATTACACAAACGATAATCAGTCATCATTGAATGATCCCTGGTGGATAGCAGGGTATAATTATTTTTTCAAGAGTTACAGGATCATGCTGACCCTGGAAACTGGTTTTCAGCAGGTCGGTACAAAATGGAACAACCGGACTGTTTTGCAGTTTCAGATGTTTTTTCATTAACAGAATTATTTAATAATCACAAAAAAACAAAACAATGGAAAAGTTTAAAATTCCGGAATGGGCATTTGAATTTCACGGACACAAATGTCCTTTTATGCCAATCGGTTACAGAATGGGAACACTGGCCATGAAAAAGCTCGGTGTAAGTAAAAGTTTAAATCATGAGATGCATGTTTTTTCCGAAATGGGCATCGGCCACCCGCAGGGATGTATGCAGGATGGCATTATGGCGGCCACGGCAGCTACCTTTGGCAAAGGGCTCATCGAGAAACTTTATTACGGAAAAGTAGCGGCCATTTTCTGGTATCCCGAAAAAGGAGGCGTTAGGATTTTTCTGAAGAATGAGTTTGCCGATTCATTGGCTCCCCATGAATTTTTCAAATTAAGGAAAAAAGGTATTGACCCCTCTGATATTCCAGATGATGTTCGCCAGGATATTATCGACATGGTTTTAAGTGCTTCAGACGAAGATTTGTTCGAGGTAACACCTTTGCCAGACTTTCAATACACACCGGTTAAGGGTGCTTTTAACAAAGCCAAATGCGAAGTTTGCGGTGAGTATGTTTTTGAACGCTATCTGCGCGTGAAAGACGGGAAAAAGATTTGTATTCCCTGCTCGGAATATTGATAATATTGTTGGTTAGATGATATACTGTAGCATACCCGGAAAAAGACTGTCCTGACCCGCAGGCGGATCGAAGAAAAGTCCTGCTACCCGTTGGAATGCCATTAAAAAACCGGTCTGTATTGCAGTTTCAAATGTTTTTTCACTAAAAAAGATAAAGTTATGGCAAATGCAAGAGAATGGCTCGAATTCGGGCAGATGTTTCACGGGCACAAATGCCCGGCCATGCCGAACGGTTTGCGTGCCGGCGCGGCAGCGATGAACAAACTGGGTGTGGAACGGACCGGCGACGGCGCTCTACATGCCATTGTTGAGATCGGCAGTAATCATTGCGGGACCTGTTATGCTGATGGCGTGCAGGTCATTACGGGTTGCACATTTGGAAAGGGAAACATCGAAAAAAATCCTATGGGGAAATGGGGTTTAACCCTGATTGATAAAAAAACCAACAGGGCCGTGCGGGTAGTTCCGAAAACATCCGTGATGAATATGACCAAAGAGTCTTCATTTATTCAGGACTACCGGAGCAAAGGTATCCCGGCAACGCAGGTTCCTCCTGAAGTTGTGGAACCACTTATTGAGAAAGTGATGAGTATTCCGGATGAAGAAATGTTCAATATTTCGGAAGTATTCACTTACGAATGGCACGAACCGCAGCATGCTTACGAAAATATCATTTGTGAAGAATGCGGCGAGTTTACGGTAATGCCTTACGGCCGCATCAAACACGGTAAAACGGTTTGTATGGCCTGTGCCGAAAAACCCTGATGATAAATTGATAACTAATTAATATAAAATAAATTTTGGAATTATGTCAGTTATAGTAGAAAGAGCAGGCTAAATTTTATTTTGATGTGCTACGAAAAATAATTAGCGAGTCTAAAGAAGAAAAAGTCCCTGTCTCTGGCACCTTGGTTTGATGAAATAAACTTTTGGATTTTACTGTTTATACCTTCTGCCA
>CAJVWU010000144.1 GCA_913009755.1 uncultured Bacteroidia bacterium | reverse complement strand
CTAACCACATTTTTTTTTGGAAGAATGGTACAAAGTATTGATTTTCGATATTCTTGTATCATTCTTTCTTTTCAACATTTAAATGTTGATTGATTATGTGGTAGTTAACTTTAAACAACTTCATTTTTAAAACCTAAAACAAATTATATGATTCAGTTATTGTCGTATTATTGGTACCTTGATCATTTTTGATTTTTTTTAGCAGAATAAATATGTTCTACCTGAATTAAACTATGACTCGTACCTGATTTACTATTCTTTCCTATTGTATTGCTTTCCCTGCTCTATTTCACATTTCCCGGTAGATCAAACATAAATTACTGTTAAAGAAATTTAACAAATTTAGGTTTACAAGTATGCTTTATTCTTGTATATCAATTAATTAATTGATTTTTCATTCTGAAATACCTACTCTTTAGCATAGGTTAAAAACGAATAAATGCCTACCTTGATGAGTGTATAATTCAGAAATACTTTTACCATTATAAATTTAAAAAATAAAAATCATGAAAAAGTTAATCCTTATAGCAATAGTAGCTTTAATAGCAGCAGTTCCTTTTCAAAAAGCAAATGCACAATTTACAATCCCGGCCTATAATGTTCAGGTTACAGCCAACACAACCTTTGAAGACAACGGTTTCAACGCACAAAACCAGGACAGGGAAGAAAGATATTTATCAGTTGATGTGGAAGACCAGCACCGTGGCAGCGATGAAGCCTGGGTCACCATTGTGCTTTACAAGCTGAACGGTAACCTGTCAATTGGCCCGTTCAAGGTAAAAGAAGGCAAAACATTCCAAATGGCTTTGAATGCTGATAATTGGGGAGTTAAGGTTCTCAGCGCTTCCGAAGACGCTTCTATGTCGGTGTGGGAAGACGAATAACATTAAAAAATAATACAAAAAACACACAGTAATTTTTCATAATAGTTTGGCCGGCCACAGAGGTAGTTCTCTTTGGCCGGTTTTTTTTAGCCCGGTTGGAACGACCGACAAAAGCCGGATTAAGATTTATGGATGATCATCCAACTTTTGTTTTTTTTTTATCGTAATAAAAAATGATAAACAGGAGATATTAAATTAAAGTCATGGCAGATTGTTGTAATTTTGAAAATATCTTTTAATGCATCTATACATGGTTTGTTGTGAGGGTAAAAAGTCGCATTGGCTGATTCCGGTTTTCATAATGCTTTGTTCCGTGGCTTTTGGTTCGCCGCAAACGATGGACGAACAAATTGACCGGTATCTCGACAAAGCAAAATATTTTACAAACATTGATTACGATTCGGTGGTGTATTATGCTGACAAAGCTTTTTATCTCGCCGACAGCACCAACAATTACCCTAAAAAAGTTGAGGTTTATTTTACCAGGATCAGGGCCGATATTGTGGTTGCCAATTTTGTGGATGCCTATAATTATTGCCTTAAAGCACAGGCCCTGGTGAACGAAAACAATCTTTCCGAAAAAGAACCGGAAGTTTATATGTACATGGGGCTGGTTAATAAACTGATGGGGTTTACTTCCGAAGCGTTGAAACAATATTTCAAGGCTATTGATTTATATGATGCCTTGCCTGAAAGCGTAGCTAAAAATTCCGAATCCGAATTGTATTATTACCTGGCGGATGCCTATATCAAAATGGGTGAGTCAAAACTTGCTAAAAAATATTTAAATCAAAGCATTCGCCTGGCAAAAGAGCAAAAATCCATAATTTATGAATTAAAATCGTATATGTTACTGGCCTGGTTGCAAACAAAACTTGATTCCATCCGGAAATATTATTCGCTTTCCGATAAAATTATAGCTAACAATGAGGTATCCCAATACAAAGAAGTTGTATTGTTAAACAACAAAGCCCTGCTCAACAAAGCCATCCATAAATATGATGTAAGTAAATCCCAGTACCTCAGGGCCATTGCCATTGCCCGCGAAATGGGGTATAAAAAATACCTCGCCAATTTGTATAACAATTATGCCTACCTGCTGATGGCCCTTAAAAATTACGACAGTGCCCGCATCAATCTTGCAGAAGCTTTGGCAATTGCAAAAAAAATGAAAGACATAGACATTGAAGCATCGGTATTTGATTCGTACAGCGATTATTACAAAGCCATCAACAATTATAAAACGGCACTTGAATACCAGGACTCTTCTTTAAGAAAGAGAAATGAATTCAGGAAAAAACAGCGGGTGCAGGAGTCGCTTTTCCTTTCCACCGTATTTGAAACGGAACAAAAAGAAAAAGAAATCCTGGCACAGGAAAGCAAGCTCAACCAGTTCAGGGCCATTCTGTTTGGTGTCATTGCCCTCACAGCTATTTTATTAACGTTGCTGATTTATTACCGGCAAAAAACTTTGTTGGGAAAAGCGCGTTTCGAAACCATGAAAAAGCAAAAATCGTTGGAAACGGCCAATGCGTTGATAGAAGGTGAAAACCTTGAACGGAAAAGGCTTGCCATGGACCTTCACGATGGTCTGGGGGCCAGGCTGGGCTCGTTGCGTTTTATGGTGGATGCTTTTTTTAAAAACAATCCCCATTTTGATGAAATCTCCAAATCGGTGAATGACATCAGTAAGCATGTACGTGACCTTTCCCACAGGTTGGTACCAACCCAACTTGATGAACTGGGGCTTGTTTTATCCCTGCAAAACCTGATTGGCTCCATAAACCAGTCATCAGAAAGCCTTTCAATTGAATTGGAAGCCACTATACCTAAAAGGCTTGAAAGCTCCCTTGAAATCAATTTATTTTATCTGGTTTATGAGATGATCAACAATGCCATTAAACATTCTAAAGGAAATTCTATCTTTATTCAGTTGCTCGAACACAGCGACAGCATAAATTTATCGGTGGAAGACAATGGTGTCGGATTTGATACGGAAGCAAGCAAAGACGGGCATGGTTTAAACAATATAAAACGGCGGGTTGATTTTTTAAATGGCGAATTAATTATAGATTCGCGAATCGGAGAAGGAACATTATTTATGATTGAAATTCCAAAAATCAAAACATGATATACGTTTTTATGATTGACGACCACCCCATGTTTATTGACGGGGTAAAATCCGCTTTCAATAAAGAAGTGGATAACGTTGAATTTGTGGGAGAGGCCAATTTGTGTTTAAAAGGTATTGAACCGCTGAAAGAAAGTGGCGCTGATGTAGTTCTGCTTGATCTGAACATGCCCGAAGTAAACGGCGTTGAATGTTGCAAACGAATTAAAAAAATTCTCCCTGATGTTAAAGTTGTTTTCCTGACCGGCGAAACGGATGCCCCTTTTTTATTTGACGCCTGGATGAGCGGTGCCAATGCAATCGTTCTAAAATATTGCGGAAAAGAAGAGCTTCTGCAAACCATGCGGCGTGTAATTGCTGGAGAGAGGATCATTGGCCAGCATGTGCCGTTTTTTTTCGATCAGATTGAAGGTATTAAAGATGATAAAACCCCCACGCTTACTTTACGTGAAGAGGATGTTCTTAAACTATTGGCTACGGGTTTAACACGCAGCGAAGTTGCCGACCAACTGCATATTACCAGTGCGGCAGTTAATTTTCATTGTAAAAACCTGTTTAAAAAGTTCAATAAAAACCGGATTCATTCCTTACTCGCTGAAGCCCGGAAACTAAAAGTGATATCGTAACCCTGTTTTATTGATTTTTAAGTATTTAACCTACCATTTTTGGCAGTATGAAATCTATCATTTTCCTACCTTGACACAGGCCGTTTTTCAATGTAGTTTTGCATATAGATAATATGAACTTAGGAAACGGGAGTAAAATTTCAATGCCTTATTAAGTTCTTTTTGTAAGTACCTAAAACAATTGATATGATTAATATTTTTGTGGTTGACGATCATCCGATGATCATCGAAGGCGTCAAAGCCATTTTTGACGGGAAAAAAGAAAAAATCAAAGTTGTCGGGCATGCTTATTCGGCCAGTGAAGCTTTAAACAAATTACAAAAATCTTCTGCCCATATTATTTTACTGGATTTACTGATGCCTGAATTTAGTGGTGTTGAATTATGCCAAATACTGAAAAAGGAGTATCCTGATAAAAAGGTGATTGCATTCACCGGAGAAACCGACACGGCCATACTTTTCAATGCCTGGATGAACAATGCAGATGCCATTTTAATGAAATATTGTGGCAGGGACGAGTTGGTACAAACCATTCATGCCGTATTGGCCGGTGAACGAAAAATTGGCAGTAATGTCCCCAACTTCTTTATTCAGATTGAATCAGCCAACAAAGGGAGCACCCCGCGGCTAACACGTCGTGAATTGCAAGTGCTGAACGCTTTGGCAAAAGGTGCTAAAAGGGCAGAAGTTGGTAAACTTTTGAATATCTCAAAAGTTGCTGTTGATTTCCACTGTAAAAACCTGTTTAAAAAATTCAACAAAACACGATTGCTTGAAGTAATTTCTGAAGCAAAGAAAACAAACATTATTTATTGATCAAATTGTGTAAAACATATGTTACTACTCAGCAGCGAAATTAACAATAAATTGTGAATGAATTTTGCAAACTGGATAAAAAGGGGGCAAAAAAGAAAGTTTCTTTGAACTATCGAAGAGACAATCACCATACCGAAAAGAGAATA
>CAJVWU010000143.1 GCA_913009755.1 uncultured Bacteroidia bacterium | reverse complement strand
AGGTTGGTAAACATATTGGAGAGGGTTGTAAGCAATTTATTCCCGATGGAATGCCAGAAAAACAAAATACGATGAGGCTCGCCACCCATAAAACGTGAGCCGTAAACGACATCGGCAAAGCCATCCATAACCGGCTGCAACAACACATTATATTCCGAAGGATTATATTCGGTATCTGCATCCTGAATAACAATAAAATCACCGGTAGCTTCGGCAATACCACGATGAATGGCAGCCCCTTTTCCCTGATTGACATCCTGCCTGACGATTTTAATATTTTCCCCGGGATGACTTTTCATAAAGGCATTCACTTGTTCGGCGGTAGCATCTTTTGACGCATCATCCACCACAATGATCTCTTTTTGTACTTTATGAATCAGTTGAACGGAAATTATTTTTTTTAGAATAATTTTAATGGTACCGGCTTCGTTGAAAGCGGGAATGATAATAGATAATGTTTGAGGCATAAACAAAAAAAGGTTTAAAAAGACAAAAATAGTAAAAATACATTGTCCTGTTTTCCCTAAAAAAAAGTAGTAACCTGAATTTAATGGTGTACTAAAAATTCTATTTGAAAATTTTTCAAAATATTGACCTGTTGTTTTTCTGAAAAGAGTTTCACGGTAATGATTTTTTCTTTGTCATCGGTCATCGGCTTAAATGCATAATTGTAAGAGCCTTTTTGCCATTGTCCAAATTGCTTTCGGGCAAAATGAATTAAATAAGAGGCGAACCAGTAATCTGTTTCGCCGGTGGCAGCATCGCTTATACGTATGATTATTTTTGCATCGTTGTTTTCTGAAAATTTGTTAGCAAAACTTATCCGAATAAGACTTACCCGGTTAAAATCGGGGATGGACATGCTGTTGGTTTGGTAAATCAACTGCAATTTGTTTTTTTGAGAGCCGGTTATGTCGCCGATGAATACTTTTTTTACCACGGCATACTGATGCTCGTCGTATTTCTTTTTCCATAGCAGTCCTTTGTAGCGGTTTTCCGTTTTTAAAAATACTTCCCAGTACTTTTCTTTATTCATATCGGTCCAATGCAAAATAAAATTTTTGTATTGGTAACTTTGAATCAGGTTGACAGGGATGGTTAAAACAGAGAGTAAAATGATTCCTGTCTTGAGTATTTTCGGGATGTCATTGATCAATAAAGCAATAAGAATAAAAAAAACACCGTAATAATCAATAAAAACACGCGAACCGTAACTGGCACCATAATCCCAGGAATGCCAGGAAGAAAACACATAGGTAATGGTTGTGAAAAAGGCAAGCCAGGTAAAGACCAGATAATATTTTCGCTTGTATACCAGCCAGATAAGGCCAAACAACGAAAAAAACAAAACCGGAGTATAAACAAACAGTCCTTTCCGGTAGCTGAACAAAATATTGATGAATTGTGGATTTAAAAAGTGAAACCCTTCGCCCTGATATGAGTAAAGCAAAAAATGTCCCGTCTGTAAATACCAGGCCTGGCATTGAATAAAAAACAGAGCAACCGGGAGAAATAGTCCTGTCAACAGTACTTTGGGATGATGTAAAAGGTGAGATATTCCTTTTTTGAAATTACCGGGCGACCCCGCGAGAAACGGAACAAAAAGAAGAGCCAGCATGTTGACCTGACGAATAAGGAGAATGAGCCCCAAGAAGATACCAGCTAAAATAAAATACTTTAAACGGTTTTTTATGAAAAAAGACCGGACAAAATAAAAAAAAGCGTTTATGGCAAAAAGGGAATAAACATGACTGAATCCGGCATCAAAATTGGCATAATTGGTTACCCCGGTAGCAAAAACCAATAAGACTTGTAAAAATATGATAACAGATTTTTTAATATCATATAACTCCAGTGTCTTCCGCAGAAAAAAGATACCGAGAAAAAGATAAAAAAGGGTGGCATACAAAACTGCTCGTTGAAAAGGTTTTTGGTATCCGTCTGCAGGATTGCCACTAAGCGGAGTAATCAGATAAGTAACATAGAAAAAAGGCCATTGCAAGAGGGCTGTTCCTACGGGATATTTATCAACTTTAAATCCCTTATAATCCACATAAACGCCCTCCTTATCGATACGTTTGTAAAATGCGGAATTCGTTCGCACGGGTTTGCTTTTTCTCACCAGGTCGTGGTGGATGAAAAGAGAGGGTAAATAATCATAATAACCAATTGCATCGGCTTTGATGACCACATCAACCCTGGCCTTATTTGTTTGAATCATCAGAATGAAAACCAGAATAATGACGAGCTCGGGAATAATGTATTTTATGTAACGAATGTTCATTTTTGTTTTTTTATTTTTCCTGAAAGGCCTTTTCAAAATCCGGACAAAAGTTCTCACAACCTCAGCGCGTCGTATCCCGTTGTATTACTGTTTTTGAAAAATAGAGCCGTATGATGGCTTCTCCGTTTTGGGGATTTTCAAAAAGGAGCTTTTTCTTAACAGTATATCCTTTGTGGTTTTCAAAAAGTTTATGGATAGTTCTGTTATAAAGTTCCTGCCGGTTTTTTTCGAGATAAAGGTAAACCGGTTTCCCGGAAGTCATTACCGTGCCGGGATCAAAAGGGCCGCCCCAGTATCTCAACGAATTATCCCATGTAAAATACTGGTATGTATCGGGATACAGGCTGTTTAACTTCTTTTTATAGCCGGGCCAGCTTTTCCCTCCAAAGCTAAAACTGTACATAATGGCATACTCATGGAAAGGACATCCGTAATCCTGACTGACAATAATCTTATAGCTATCTTTTTTAAGGGTGTTGGCCACATCCCGGGTTTCAATCCTGGCAGCCATCTGGGCGCTAACACTTTTGGAAACAATCCGCATATACGGAATCTCATTCTTTATTTTATCTCCAATAATAAATACGAGCAGAAGACCGAGAACGATTTTTACAGCCCGCTGATGGAAAAATGACAAGATAATTTCCATGTTCAGAATCAAAACAAAAGGGAATAATAACAATGCCGGAACAAAATACCTGATGGCGTACTGCTTACTCGTAATAAAGATAAAACCTGAAAAAACGACGAGTAATCCCAAAGCTATCCGTGTAAGAACTGTCCTGGATTTCCCGGCAATAAAAAGTGTAACTAAAAGGATAAAAAGTAAAATGAAAACATAAAAGAATTCGCGTTGGGATGTTAGCAGGGATTTAAAGTTATTGACAAACAGATGAGTATTGATAATATTTTTTGCTCCGCCTTCATAAGTGCCGCTGTGAACAAAAATACTGAACATCCAATGGCGAAACCTGCCAAATTGAAATACAACGGGGAGAGAGATGGCAAAGAAGATCAAAATAGTGTATATCAGATATTTAAGCTTATACCGGAAAGTTTTTATGAGAAACAATGGCAAAATGATAAATGGCAAAAAGGTCATTTTCAGCGACATACCTATGGCTACGGCAAAAGCATACAGAAATATCCGGGGTTTATAGCTCTCATTTTGACGATAGATTTCGCGTAACAGTAATACCTGAAGAATTAGAACAGGAATGATAAAAAGCAGTTCGGAATAGATTCGCCCGGTTAAATCGTACCAAATGTTAAGAAGAAAAGGAGAAGTTTGTATTGCCAAAGCATAAATGATATTGTTGGTAATCTTATAAACAGCTTTGCCGGTCCACAGTAAGGCAATTCCAACGATAACCGTAATTACCAGATTTCCGACAGAAAGATATAAATCAGAATTACTGATAACATCCTGAAAATAAGGCAGACTATTCCCTCTGAAAAAATAAACAACTCTAAAAACAACGGCTAGTAAAAGCTGTAATACAGAAGCTGGTTGGTCAATATTGGCCTGGCTAAATTTCCCGGTGGAAACACAAAGTGCGCTGATAAAGTGAATGTATTCCGGATCAATAGATCTTAACGACAAATCACCGAAAATCTGCCGGAAATAGAAACCCATCAAAAGATACAGGGCAGGAATTATGTAGATTAAATATTTGTAGTAATTTTTTATTTTTTCAGTATGCAGCATATATCTTTTTAGAATTATCAATAAGTTGTTACACAAAAGTATTATAAAAAAGATTTACCAAAATACCGAAGGTTCTCTCCGCTACTCATGAAAATACACCCGTTTCACTCTTCGCGAAATGCGGCTCAGCACTTCGTAGGGGATGGTATTGGCGGCGGCAGCCAGTTCTGTCACCGGATGCTCGGCATTGAAAACAATCACAGCATCGCCTTCTTTCACTTTCATTCCGGTTACATCTATCATACACATATCCATGCAAATGTCGCCCACAATAGGAGCGGATTTACCTTTTACCCAAAGGGAGAAATTCCCGTTTCCGAGCAGGCGAAACATGCCATCGGCATAGCCTGCCGAAACAGTCGCTATCAGTCTCTCGCTTTCAGCTACAAAGCTTCGGTTGTAGCCTACCGATTCTCCGGTTTTAACCACTTTGATTTGCGTAATTTCCGTACGCAGACTGGTAACATGCTGAAGACTTTCGGCGGTTTCTTTGTGAGAAGAAATACCATACAGGCCAATGCCGAGACGTACCATATCGAATTGAGCCTCCGGGAAACGGCTGATGCCTGCCGAATTGAGCAAATGCAACATAAAAGGATGTTCCAGCTCCTCTTTTAATTTTTGTGCCATTTGCGTAAGCCGGGTAATCTGCGTATGTGTGAAATCGT
>CAJVWU010000142.1 GCA_913009755.1 uncultured Bacteroidia bacterium | reverse complement strand
GAAGGATAGACAGGGTGATCAAAAGAGATGATTACTTTGAGGTCTATGATTATAAGACATTCCCGGTCAAAGAGGATGAGACCGCATATCTACTGAAAGAGTACGCGGTACAGCTCGATATATACGCGAAGGCCGTGAAGGAACTTTTTGGTACGGAAAAGGTAAAATCTTTTATTGTATTTACAAATTCCGGAGAGGTGAAGGAAGTCTGACTGTTTTATCCTTGCCCAACTAGTTGTCTTGCAGGTAAAATTGAACATTCTGGGTTTTTGTGGGTCGCTAACGCTCAGTAGTAATAATTAAAATCAGCTTATCAATGCTTCTAATATGTTTAATGCATAGGATTAGTAGTGAATAGGTATCGGGAAGATGAATTTATCTAAGAGAGATTTAAAAGAGTTCTAAATGAGTTTCAAAAGAGTTTGTCGGTTAAAGCATGAAAAATCAAATAGATAAGGTCTCTTGCGAAAAAGTTGCAAAAGAAGTTTTGTAAGAGTTACGTGCTTGCCTCCTGAGTAAGTGAGTCAGGGCAGGGGGATTTGGGTTTTGATAGGAAATGAGGAAGATGATGGGGAGTAAGAAGCGGACATAATAGGGGATGCATAGTGGATTTTAATACTGTATAATATACGAAAATGGAAAATGTAAATTCAATTAAAAGTTTTGAACACGGTGCAACCTGGCTTCGGGCTGACTTTCATTTGCATACGAAAGAGGATAATAAAGAGTTTCAATACACTGGCGCTGAGAATGAGTTCATCAATAAATATGTAAATAAGCTGAAAGAGGAGAAAATCTCTCTCGCTGTTGTCACAAACCACAATAAGTTCGCCTACTCGGAATACAAAGCTCTTTCAAAGAAAGCACGAAGAGAAGAAATTTATGTTTTGCCGGGGGTTGAGCTTTCAGTAAATGATGGTTCCAATGGCATTCACACGCTTGTAGTCTTTGACTCGGAGCAGTGGCTTGAAAACGAGAATGATTTGATCAATCAATTTCTTACTTCAACCTTTTCAGGTAAGGTCAATTATGAAAACGCAAACGGACGATCAAACGACAATTTGTTACAGACCATCGAATTGCTCAATAAATTTCAGAAAAACTTTTTCTTAATAATGTCGCACATTGAGCAGCGTAGCGGTTTTCTGGAAGAGTTAAACGGAGGAAGGATTATCGAGTTTGCAAATAATCCCTCATTCACAAGGGCAGTATTAGGCTTCCAAAAAGTTCGCACACGTGATAAAGTGGCAAATTTAAATACCTGGTTCAACAATAAGCTCCCTGCATTTGTTGAAGGCTCTGATGCCAAGTCGATTGATGAAATCGGACAAGGCGAAAAGACTTTTATAAAAATTGGCGCTTACAATTTTGATGCGGTGAAGTATGCGTTAATGGATTACAACTATAGGGTAAAGAAAGAGGTCCCCTCACTAACTCAGGCATATATAAAATCCATTTCATTTACCTCCAGTAAGCAGGACATTAAACAGGTTTGCTTTAATCCTGCAATGAATAACCTCATCGGTATTCGCGGAAGCGGCAAATCTTCTATCCTGGAAACGCTTCGTTATGCTTTGGATATTGGATTAGATGATACTCGTGTCGATGCAAAATACAAGAGCGATCTCATTGCAAACTTTCTTGGCAGTGGAGGTAAAACAAGGTTGGAAATTATTGACCATCAGGGAAACCTGATTATTGCAGAAAAAATTTTAGGTGACAGAACTAATATTTATGTGGATGGCAATCTCAACCCCAGCTTGAAAATCTCAGGTGACGGTGTCTTGAAAAAACCGCTTTACTTCGGTCAGAAAGACCTCTCCAATATTAAAGGTTCCAACAGCATTGAAAGCTTGATTAACCAATTGATTGGAGAGAAAGTCAAGAATCACCGACAAAGGATTGAAGATAAAAACATGGAGGTGCTCAATTTCCTGAGTGATATTTCACGTCAGAATAAATCACTTGCTCAGAAGCCTGACCTTGAAGCAAAAAAGGCAGGTTTGGAACACAACCTGAAAGTGTTCAAAGATAATGAAATTGATAAAAAACTGAACAGGCAAATAGAATTTGACAAAGATGCCAATCGCTTCAAGAACTTGAAGGAGTTTGAACAGGATGTAATCACTAATCTGGAAGAATTTATTTCCAACTACCGTGGCAACTTCAAATCATATCTTGGATATCAATCAAAAGAAAATTCTGACCTCATCGAAAAAGCGTACCAGTCATTTGAAAACTTTACAAAACTATTCAATCAATTATCACTTCTACTTTCTCAGATGAAAAGTGAGAGTGCGAATCTAACGGGAATTGAAAAGCAATTCCTGGGTAAGTATGAAGATTTAAAGGAAGAATTTTCAAAAATCAAAAGGGAAATAAATCTGCCCAACATTCAGGCGGATGACTATGTGAAATTTACAAAGGAGTTAGAGAACACCAATTTTAAGTTAAAGGAACTGGAAAAAATAAAAAATAAAACCGTTCAGCTTCAAAAACAATTAATTGTTTCTCTTACACAATTACAGCAACTATGGAATGCCGAGTTCAATCTTGTAAATGAAGAAATCGAAAAAATCAATACTGATCAGTCCTCCATTAAAGTTGTGATGAGGTTTAAAGGAGATAAAGAAAAGTTCAAAGAGTTCCTGAAGGACAGCGTCAGAGGAGCTAATATTAGAGAAGCAAATATCCAGTCATTGGTTGAAAGTTATTCCGACCTGATTGAAATTTACCGTGACTTATATGAAACGGCAACTTCTACGAAAGTGAGTAATATGCTTTCGGGCGGCATCCAATTGAATTCGTTCAAAACTCGTTTTGATGAGAACCTTGGAACTTTTTTGACTTACCGCGTGCCGGATCACTTTGAAATCTTTTACAAAGAAAAACCATTAATAGAACATTCCCTTGGGCAGCGAGCATCAGCGCTTATTATTTTCCTTCTCTCATTGAAGGAGAATGACATCATAATCATTGACCAACCCGAAGATGATTTGGATAATCAAACAATTTACGATGATGTTATTAAGGTGCTGCGTGATCTGAAAACAAAAACTCAATTTATTTTTGCAACACACAATCCCAACATCCCTGTGCTTGGCGACTGCGAACAGATAATCAGTTGCCGTTATGAAAACAATAAAATCTCTGCATTTGTCGGAAGTATTGATGATATCAACATCCGCAAGCACATTGTAACTATTATGGAAGGCGGAGATGAAGCATTTGAAAAACGGAAAATGATTTACGAATTATGGAAGCAATAGAACTCTTAGACATAATCTCAAAAGGCGAAAGCAGCACAGTTCAATTCAAGGAACTGGTAAACGATGCTTACAAGATAGCAACTGAAATGGTTGCTTTTTCCAATTCGCAAGGGGGCATATTAATCATTGGGGTGGATAATAAAGCCGGAGCATTAAAAGGGTTATCCTTTGCAGAAATAGAAGCGACCAATCAGTTGCTTGTAAATGCTGCGTCCGACAATGTTAAAAGTCCAATAACTATTTTTACGGAGCAGGTCTCTGTAGATGAGCAGACATTAATTGTTGTTCGTATAAAAGAAGGCAGTGATAAACCTTACCGAGATAACAAAGGAGTTATTTGGGTTAAAAATGGTTCCGACAAAAGGAAAGTGCTATCAAATGATGAATTGTTGCGGATGCTTCAAAGCAGCGGAAATCTTGCGGCTGATGAAGAGCCTGTTACAAACAGCACTTACAATGATATTAATATTGACTTCCTCAAATCTTTTATCGAAAAGAAAACGGGGAAAAGTTTTGATGCATTAGATCTATCACTTCCGCAGATTCTAAATAATATGGGTTTTGCAGAAGATGGAAAACTTACTCTTGCCGGCTTATTGTTATTCGGTAAAAAACCTCAGGCATTCAAACCTGTTTTTTCTGTGCAGTGTATCTCATTTGTAGGCAATGATGTTGCTGGTACAGAGTTTAGAGATAGTGAGCCACCATTTGAAGACAACCTGACAGGGCTATATGAACAAACAATGCAGTTCATTCTTAGAAATCTTCACAATGTCCAGGTTGAAGAATCATTTAATATTTTAGGTGAGTTGGAAATTCCAAAGGAAGCATTGGAGGAATTAGTTGTAAACTCACTACTCCATCGTGACTATTTCATCAAGTCAACAATCAAAGTTTTTATCTTTGACAACCGCATTGAAATAATCAGCCCAGGTAAACTTCCTAATAATTTGACAGTTGAAAAAATCAAGTCAGGCACTTCTATTGCTCGCAACCCAATTCTTTTTTCCAATGCAAGATATTTGCTCCCATATATTGGTGTCGGAAGCGGCATACCCAGGGCATTAGCTTCATATCCAAAAATTGATTTTGTTAACGATACTGATAAAGAATTATTTACAGCAATAATTCATAGAAACTTACCCTCGTAAGTGAAAATCCTCTTTGGTAGCAATCAGGAATACCAGATAAAGGCTGTCATAAATATATGAAACGACCGTTCGGCCAGCACTTTCTGTTTGACCATAACATACTCAAAAAGATCATTGCCGTAAGCGGTGTGTCAAAGTCGGACACGGTAGTTGAGATAGGTCCGGGGCTCGGCTCCTTGACAAAGTTCCTCGCATTTTATGCCAGGAGCGTGACGGCCATTGAGCTGGACAAAAAGCTGATCGGGAAACTTGAAGAGA
>CAJVWU010000141.1 GCA_913009755.1 uncultured Bacteroidia bacterium | reverse complement strand
CTCTGGCAGAAGGTATAAACAGTAAAATCCAAAAGTTTATTTCATCAAACCAAGGTGCCAGAGACAGGGACTTTTTCTTCTTTAGACTCGCTAATTATTTTTCGTAGCACATCAAAATAAAATTTAGACTGTTTTAAATTTGAAGGAAATATTGCCTGTAAATTATTTTGCAGGCAATACTTTTTTCAGCACAACAATATCCTGAAAATCAACCGAAGCATTCTTGTTTCGCCCTGACCAATATCCGTAAGAAATCCTGTTGACCGTAAACCCGCCGGTAGTAAACAGGGTTTTCAGATAATCTTCATCAAAGGCTACGTTGGCTTCTTTTACATTGATATCGTGAAGGTAATAGTTGCCGAAATTCAAATTGAAACGGATCCCGTCAGATGCATTCATCAGTTTCTTTGATTCTTCGTTCAGAATAAAAAAGGTACAAAAACAGATGCTCCCGTTTTTCAATACGCGGTATATCTGGCTGAGGTATCCTTCCACATCTTCAGGCAACATGTGGGTAAACACCGATGTAAGGAAAACAAAATCAAATTCTTCGTTATTGTATGGAAAAACAAAATCTTTGGCTTTGGTTTCTGTTTTCAGGTTATATAAGTCGTTTTTGAGATCAACATGTTTGAAATTGAAGTTGGGATAGGAAGGGTGAATGTGTTTTAAGCACCACCGGATTCCTGATTTTACAATATCGAATCCTTCGTAAGACCCGTTGGTGCTAAGATATTGGGTAAGTGGTACGGCAAGCCTCCCGATGCCGCATCCCACATCCAAAACCCTGTCGTCAGGTTTTAAACCACCCAGCTCTTTCATTTGTTTCAGGATGCGGGTGCCCTGATTGGTAAAATCACCTGACCCGATAAAAACACGTCCCTTTGGCGGGGTAAGTGTATTTCGTTTTCCGGTTATGGAATCATACAGGTCAACGGGGAAATAATAAATTCTTCTGGCAATTCTTCTGAAACGGGGCCCGAGTTTATAATAGATCTCTCTTTTCATTTTGCTGTTCCTGTTCGGTATAAATCAAATGTACTAAAATTGCCTGACCGCCGGCAATTGACCACTGTTGAAAATTTTTCTGACAAAACTATACATCTTATCTTATTTCCTTTGTATTTTTACAAATATGGTTGATTACCCTGCAAAGATATTAATTGCTTTCGGACAGACTTTCGATGAAGAGGGTGGGGAAGAGTTTTTAAAATGGTTGCTTGAAAACGGTTATCCCGAACTGGCAGCCCTCAGTAGTGCTATCCGGGGCAGCCGTGAAGCATTTGGTTGGTTAATGAAAAACAATTACCCTCATTTTGCAGCGTTGGATGAAGCCATTGACAAAAGTCCCAAAGCGTATGCCTGGCTCAGAAAATACAATTTTGATTTTTTGGTGATCCTGGCCGATGCAGTTAATCAGAGAAGTGAAGCCATTGTATGGTTAAGTAAAAACAAGCTGTTTATCTTTTTGGATATAGCAAGCAAAATCAGGAATTATCGCAACAGGCAGTCGTTTGATTATCACAAACTGCATTTTTAATTGGATTTGCCGGTTGTTTAATAGTAGATTGGTGTTGGATAACCGGAGTCAGAAGAGCTGGAAGGTTGCTCTTTAGGTGAAAGGGTGAGAAGGTTAAAAACCCCACCAACCCCGACATTCTACACTCAACATTCAAAACTCACCTACCCGCATTTGGAATATCCACATGAACTGCACGTCAGGCAGCCATCCTGGTATATCACCGTAGCCTGCCCGCATGTGGGACAGATCTTATCCGTGACAGTACCATCGGGAACATATCTTTTTAGAGCCCTGACCACACCATTTTTCCAGGTGTTGATGTTGTCTTCCACAACAGTAAGGTTCGATACCAGATCAATAACATAATTGATGGGCATACCATGGCGCAACACCCCGCTGATCAGTTTGGCATAATTCCAGAATTCTTTGTTAAACGACCTGGAAAGGCCTTCGATGGTTACGCCATAGCCTTGTTTGTCTTTAAACTGGAAATCATATCTGGAATGGCCGCTTTTTGTTTTTTGTTTAACTACCCTGCCTTTTTCTACCCAGGGCGGGAGGAAGAAATCTTCGGCAAGACCGGTAAATATTTCATAAGGTTTACCGTCAAGTTTTCCGATCACGGCAATCCATTTTTCATAATTGTTCTGAAAGCGGAGGATGTCGGCTTCCAGTTCTTTTGGACGTGGCGGGGCTTTGGTTTCATGAAATACTTCCCGCTCATCTTTATCGTTGCTTACAAGCACTCCCGAACGCGATCCGTCACGATAGATGGTCATGCCTTTGCAGCCACTTTCCCAGGCTGTCTGATAAATCCGGCTGACCATGTCTTCGGAAATATCTTCGGGAACATTTACAGTTACACTTATGGAATGGTCAACCCATTTTTGAATGGCACCCTGCATGGTTACTTTGCTAAGCCAGTCAATGTCTTTAGACGTAGCCTGATAATAAGGTGAAAGCTTGATGATCTCATTTAACTTTTCATCCGAAAGCTTTTTAACATCATCAATATTGTAATTGTTTTCGCGCAGCCAGACTTCAAATTTAGGATGAAAGACATTATATTCTTCCCAGGTATCACCCATCTCATCAGTAAAATCAACTGTTACATTTTTGTCGTTGGGGTTTACTTTACGGCGACGTTTGTAGCTAACCATAAACACCGGTTCGATACCAGAAGTAGTTTGGGTACAAATACTTACGCTGCCTGTTGGGGCGATGGTCAGCAAAGAAATATTGCGGCGGCCTGTTTTGAGCATTTTCTCATAAACATGCGGTGCATTTTCTTTGATTCGCTCGATAAAAGGATTTCCGATTTCCCTCTCTGCATCAAAAATGGGGAAGGCGCCCCTGTCGGCAGCCAGGTTGACCGATGCACGATAAACTTCCAACGCCAGCAATTTGTGTACTTCGGTTGAAAATTTTATGGCATCTTTGGAGCCGTAACGTAAGCCGAGGGCGGCCAGCATATCACCTTCAGCAGTAATCCCGATACCGGTTCTTCTTCCCAGTAATGTTTTATCACGAATATTTTCCCACATCCTTCTTTCAACCGACTTAATTTCTTCTGTTTCGGGATCAGCATCAATCTTTTGCAGAATGGTATCAATCTTTTCCGATTCAAGGTCAATGATATCGTCCATTATTCGTTGTGCAACCTGGGCATGATCAATAAAAAGGCTGCTGTTGAACCAGGCATCTTTGGTAAAAGGTTTTTCAACATAACTATACAGGTTCATGGCTAAAAGACGGCAGCTATCGTAAGCGCAGAGGGGAATTTCGCCGCAGGGATTTGTTGAAACGGTTTCAAACCCCAGGTCGGCATATCTGTCGGGGATTGCTTCGCGAAGTATGGTATCCCAAAATAAGATTCCCGGTTCGGCTGAAGCCCATGCGTTGTGAATGATCTTTTTCCAGAGTTTACGTGCATCAATCTCTTTGACTACTTTTGGGTTGTCCGATTTAACAGGATATTGCTGGGTGTATGTTGTTCCTTCTTTAACCGCTTTCATAAATTCATCGTCAATTTTTACCGAGATGTTAGCACCCGTAACTTTACCCTGTTCCAGTTTGGCATCAATAAAGGGTTCAATATCGGGATGTTTTATTCCGATGCTGAGCATGAGGGCACCGCGGCGGCCGTCCTGGGCTACTTCGCGCGTTGAGTTGGAATACCTTTCCATAAACGGGACAACGCCTGTTGAGGTTAATGCCGAATTTTTTACCGGGCTTCCTGCCGGCCTGATGTGCGTGAGGTCGTGGCCTACACCACCCCGGCGCTTCATCAGTTGTACCTGTTCCTGGTCAATCTTTAAAATTCCCCCGTAAGAATCCGACTGGCCATCGTTTCCAATGACGAAACAATTTGAAAGGGATGAAATCTGGTATTTATTTCCAATACCTGCCATCGGGCTGCCCTGAGGCACAATATATCTAAAATGGCTGATCACTTTAAAAATTTCTTCTTCACTCTGCGGATTGGGATAATTCCGTTCGATGCGGGCTATTTCGGAAGCAATTCGATGGTGCATATCATCGGGCGTAAGCTCATATATATGACCATCGCTGTCTTTCAACGCATATTTATTCATCCAGACATTGGCTGCCAGTTCATCTCCATTGAAATATTCGGTTGATGCGGCAAGTACTTCTTTATGTGTATATTTTTTCACCGACCCGGTTTTTAATGTTGACTTTTTCCTTTCCTCTACCATCGTATCGTAAAAGTCTTTTTCTTTTGATCTATCTGGTTTTTCCTTCAATTTTCCTGTTGTTTCAGTCTTGAAGTTCATGAATAAATTATGTTCCATCTAATGCTATTAATGAAAAGGTTACTATAAATTAAAAATCTAAAAATCAGGCAAATAAAAACAAAAGGTAGTTCCCGGAATTTTGATGCAATATACTATCAAAAACCAAATAATCCGATTGAAAATTATTAACAGGGAGAGGTGAATAAAAATTAATGATGTCGAAATTAGGAGCTTAACTATTCATAACAATCTGAAAAAAAAAATTGAGCTTTTTTGGCACAATTTTAACGGCAGGATACTCATTGATTTTAACTTATTCTTTAACAGATTATTTAGTATTTTCTCCCGGCTATTTTTACAAAAAGAGGTATAACCAATCCGTTTTTATATTGAAGTTGTTTAAAGTTAACTACCACATAATCAATCAACATTTAAATGTTGAAAAGAAAGAATGATACAAGAATATCGAAAATCAATACTTTGTACCATTCTTCCAAAAAAAAATGTGGTTAGA
>CAJVWU010000140.1 GCA_913009755.1 uncultured Bacteroidia bacterium | reverse complement strand
TGTCTTCTAAAATCTTCGTAACTTGCTCCTGTGTAAAGTGTATTCTTTTCATATGCTAAATATTTTAAAGTTTTATCAACTCCAAATTTAGTTAAGATGCACTTTACACACTTTTTGGGATAGTATCCCCGGCCCCCGCCAGCGGGGGAGAAGTTCGGTATTGCAGTTGATGATTTAACCCAATTTAAATATCTTTCTGCGTTGAATTATCTGAGACATCTCCCCCGCCGGCGGGGGATTAAGGGGGTGGATTAGCACTTGTGTACCCATTGTAAAAAAAGG
Source organism: uncultured Bacteroidia bacterium (assembly GCA_913009755.1). Taxonomy (GTDB): domain Bacteria; phylum Bacteroidota; class Bacteroidia; order Bacteroidales; family F082; genus JAADID01. Next base: position 4,579 of record CAJVWU010000140.1, on the reverse strand, counting down.
AAACCTCTTTTAAATTTTGAACTATCTCAAAAACCCCAGACCCGAAACTCCCCCGAAATCTTTCGGGGCCAAACTCCAAACTCCACTATCTCCTGATCGTTTGCTCACGGTCGGGGCCCACCGAGACTATTTTTACCGGTATGTTCAATTGGTCTTCGATGAATGAAATATAATCTTTCAGTTCAACAGGAAGGTTATCATAATTACCGTCCGGATCAAGTGCCGATTGCCACCCTTTAAAAGTTTTATAAACGGGTTGAACATTAATGTTTACCTCATCAAAAGGAACCTCCTCCGTAAGTTTGCCATTGATATTATACTTTACGGCTATTTTCAGCTCTTCAAATGGGTTCAGTACATCGGCTTTCATCATCATGAGTTCGTTTACCCCGCTGAGCATAACAGCATATTTCAGGGCCGGGAGGTCGAGCCACCCACAGCGTCTGGGTCTTCCGGTGGTTGATCCGTACTCATTTCCAATATCACGGAGTCTTTGTCCCACATCGTCAAAAAGTTCGGTAGGGAAGGGGCCGCTGCCTACACGGGTACAATACGCTTTGAAAATGCCGAATACTTTGCCTACCCTTGCCGGGGCAATCCCCAGCCCTGTGCACATGCCTGCCGTAATGGTATTGGATGAAGTAACAAAAGGGTAGGAGCCGAAATCAATATCAAGCAAGGTTCCCTGCGCACCTTCGGCAAGAACAGTTCTGTTTTTGTCGAGGGCTTTGTTCAGGAAATACTCACTATCAATTCTTTTTAATCCCCGTAGAATTTCCAATGCCTCAAACCAGGCTTTTTCATAGTCAGGAAAGGGCATCCCGTCAATCAGTAAAGAATTGAAATCCTTTTCGTACATGATTAGGGTTTTGATGTGCCTTTCACGCGAGGTGTTATAAGCACTGTCGAAACCTGTTTTTTCCATGTCTCCGACACGTATCCCGTTACGGCTGATTTTATCCGTATAGGCAGGCCCTATCCCTTTTAAGGTTGAACCGATCTTTTTATCGCCTTTGGCTTTTTCATACACGGCATCAAGCAGCCGGTGGGTTGGTAATATAAGGTGCGATTTTCTTGAAACCAGCAAGTTGTCACCTACTTCAATGCCCCCCTCAACAAGACGGTCAATTTCCTTTTTTATCACATAAGGGTCAATGATCACCCCGTTTCCGATGACGTTGATTTTATTTTTATTGAAAATTCCGGAGGGTATGGTATGGAGGATAAATTTTTTGTTGTCGAATTCGATGGTGTGCCCGGCATTGGGGCCTCCCTGAAAACGAGCGATGATGTTGTATTTGGGTGTGAGCACATCAACTATTTTGCCCTTGCCTTCGTCACCCCATTGAAGGCCAAGTAATACATCCGCTTTTGTCACTTTTACATCATTATAAAACCCTGAAAGTTCAGGGTTGTGTTAGTACACAAAATTAGGAAAAATGTGGCGGGTCACTGGATAATAGTTATCAATTTTTACTCACGGTTTCTTTTTTTGCCATTTTCTTTTTTTCGTCATTCTTGTGGTTTTTGCATTTACCGTAAAAAGTGAGTGAATGGTAAGTGACCTCAACACCCAACAATTCTTCCACTGATTTTTTGATTTCTTCCACACGCGGGTCGCAAAACTCAAGTACGGCACCGTCTTCGATGCAAACAAAATGATCATGTTGCTTATACTTAAACGAACGTTCAAACTGTGCACAATTGTTGCCGAACTGGTGTTTTGTAACCAGGTTGCAGTCGAGCAACAGTTCGATGGTGTTGTAAAGTGTGGCACGGCTGACCCTGTATTTGTTGTTCTTCATCCTGATATACAGGGTTTCAATGTCGAAATGGCCTTCGGTTGCATAGATTTCCCTGAGAATGGTATATCGTTCAGGTGTTTTCCGGTGGCCCCTTGATTCCAGGTATTCGGTAAATAATTTTTTTACCGATTCAAAAGTGTCTTTTTTATTATTTGATTTCATGCCCTCCTATTTGAGAGGTAAAAATACTATAAATTATTTTTATATGGTTTAATTATAAATAAAAAAATCAGGTCAGCTTATCCAAACGCGAAACCTTGATCACTTCCTTTATTTTTTTCAGTTTACTGATCAGCCGGTTTAGCTGGGCAGTATTGTTTATATATAAGGTGAGGTTTAAATTGATCAGCCCTTCAATATTTTCCAGGTTGAACGATCGGATATTCAACTGAAATTCATCTGTAATAAGATTTGTGATCTGTTTGATGAACCCGATTTTATCCACCGCTTTTATTTTGATGCCGGCAAGGAATGTTATCCCTTCCTGCTGTTTCCATTTGGCTTTCACAATGTTTTTTCCATATTGCGACATCAGCCTGATAGCGACCTCACAGTTGGTTTTATGGATTTGAATGGGCTCGTTGGGCAGGATAATCCCGATAACATCATCACCCGGAATGGGATTACAGCAGGCTGAAACGGAATAATCGAGGGTTTTTAGTTTTTCAGGTATATTTTGTGATGCAGTTTCAATGGCCGATTCTTCATTATCGGTATTGTCTTTTGCAGATGTTGCTGCTGTTTGGCGGGGTTTGACAAATGGGGAAATCAGGTTTCTCCGCATCCAGCCCAATTGGGTTTCGTTTTGTAAGAGTGTTTCTTTTACATCTTTAATGTCAATCTTTTCTTTGGCAATGAAATAGTAAAGGTCAATGAGGCCGTTTAGCTTATGTGCCTGGATCAACTTATTGATATTGGGTTTTGTATTTTCCTGTTTTATTTGTTCCAGGTAATTATCCAGTTTCTTTTTGCCTGCTTCACGATAATTTTTCCTTTCGTTGCGGATGGCATTTTTTATCCTGGATTTAGCCCTGGCCGTAACAACGTATTTAAACCAGTCTTCGTTGGGTTGCTGGATGCGCGATGTAATGACTTCAATCTGATCACCTGATTTTACCTTGTAATTTACCGGAACAAGCCGGTGGTTTACGTTTGCACCAATGCAGTGGTTGCCCAGGTCGGTATGAATAGCATAAGCAAAATCGAGTACAGTAGCTTCGGCAGGCAGGTTGATCATTTCACCGGCCGGGGTAAAAACAAATATTTCTTCCGAAAACAAATTCTGTTTAAAGTCATTGATAAAAGCGATGGCTTCCTCATCGGCTTCGTTCAGGAGTTCCCGTGTCCTGTTAAGCCATTCATCCAAACCGGCATCCAGATGTATTTTTGTTTTGTACTTCCAGTAAGCTGCATAACCTTTCAACGCAATTTCATTCATTCGCAAGCTGCGTATATGGACATCAACCCATTGTCCGTGTGGCCCCATAACGGTTGTGTGAATGGCCTCATAACCATTGGCTTTGGGTGTGCTGATCCAATCGTGGAGTTTTTCGTTGTTGGGTTTATACAGTGTTGTTATTACGGCATAAGCCCCCCAGCACTTCAGTTTTTCTTTTTCAGGCTTGGCATCCAGAACGATGTCCACACTGTAAGTATCGTTAATTTCGTTGAAAGGCATTTCGTTTGCCTGCATCTTATTCCAAATGGAGTAGGTAGTCTTTTCGTTATAATTAATCTCAAAAGGCGTTTTCTGTTTTTTAAATTCTTCCTGAATGGGTGCAGTAAACTCTTCGAAGTATTCATGTACTACCTGGCGTACAGCATTCATATTTTCTTTAATATCCCTGTAAATCTGGGGTTGGGAATATTTGAAGGAGAGGTCTTCGAGTTCGCTTTTGATGGGAAACAAACCAAGCCGGTATGCCAGCGGTGCATAAATAAATAAAGTTTCGGAGGCAATTTTAAGTTGTTTTTCGCGAGGTATCACTTCCAGCGTGCGCATATTATGAAGCCTGTCGGCCAGTTTTATTAAAATAACCCTGACATCATCCGAAAGGGTAAATATGATTTTCTTGAGGGTTTCCGCCTGGGCGGTTGTGCTACTACCGGATATTTCCTCAATTTTTGTCAGGCCGTCAATGATGCGTTCCACTTCCTCACCAAACATCCCTCGTACTTCGGCAAGGGTTAAATCGGTATCTTCAACACTATCGTGCAAAAGGGCTGAAATGATGGCTGTCCGGCCCAGTCCGATTTCCCCTGCTGCAATAGTGGCTACTTCCAGCGGATGAAAAATAAAAGGCTCGCCGCTCTTTCGCCGCATATCACGATGGGCATCTGCGGCCAGGCGAAAGGCCTTGCGCACCATCCACTGGTCTATGGTGTCTTTCCGCGTATTCCACACCTCTATCAGCCGACGATAACGCCGGATGATCTCCAACCGTTCATTTTCTTCCTGTGAGCGCTCCATTGTATCTGTTGAAACTATTGTACAAAATTAGTGAAACAATATAAACATAAATAGGATGACGCGGATTTTAACGGATTAGCGCAGGTGGTAACAAACGGAGATTCGTGTATATTAGTGCTGATCTGTGTCTGAAAAATTGTTTTGTTCAAGAATAAAAAATCTTATCTTTAACCTAAACACAGGCTAAATTTTATTTTGATGTGCTGGACTAAATTTTACCTTTGATTGAAAAAGGTAAAATGGGAGAAGAATTGCATAAAAAGCTGATAGAATTAATTGCCCCGGAAGAGGTCAATAAACATTT
>CAJVWU010000139.1 GCA_913009755.1 uncultured Bacteroidia bacterium | reverse complement strand
ATGCCTCATCCACGGTTTCAACACGTATGATGCTGATAACCGGGCCGAAGATTTCTTCTTTTGCCACGGCCATATCAGGAGTAACAGAATCGATAACCGTAGGCCCTACATAGGTTCCTTTTTCTTTACCGGCAACAGTAGCATTTCGGCCATCAACAAGAATTTTAGCTCCTTGTTTTTCCGCTTCGGTAATGTACTTTTCAATTCGTTCTTTGGCTTCTTTACTGATTACCGCCCCAAGGTTTTCACCCGGAATAATCTTTCGGGCTTCAACACATACTTTTTCTATAATATGATCAACATCTCCAACTGCAAGCATAGCCGAAGCCGCCATACACCGCTGTCCGGCACAACCGGTCATGGAAGCTGCAATATTTGAAGCTGTCATTTGGGGAATAGCATCAGGTAATACAATCAGGTGATTCTTAGCCCCGCCCAAGGCAAGGCATCGCTTATAATTTGACGTAGCCCTGTGGTAAACGATCTTTGCCACTTTTGTGGAACCCACAAATGAAACGGCTTCAATACCGGGATGATCACAGATGGCCTCTACCATCTCGCTGTCGCCATTAACGATATTAAATACACCATCCGGCAAACCGGCTTCTTTCAGTAATTCAGCAATTCTACCGCAGCTGAGCGGGTCTTTTTCCGAAGGCTTCATGATCATACAGTTTCCCAAAACAAGAGCATTAGGGATGGTCCAGTTAGGCACCATACTTGGGAAGTTGAAAGGCGTAATAGAGGCTACAACACCTATCGGGTTATACGCTGTACGGCATTCAACACCACGGCTTACCTCCAGTATCTCACCTGTAACCAATTGTGGCAGTGAGCAAGCAAATTCGGTCAGTTCTATAGATTTTTCTATTTCAGCTTTTGATTCGCCAAATGTTTTACCACACTCTTCCTGAATCAGATTGCTCAGTTCTGTCATGTGTTTCTCAAGCAGTTCCCGATAGCGGTAAAATACCTGTACCCGTGTTTTAATCGGTGTTTTTGACCAGCCGGGAAAAGCTTTAGATGCAGCCTGCACTGCTTTATCCAAATCCGACCTGTCGGACATAGGCACTATTGACAGCAGAGAACCGTCAATGGGTGAACTAATTTCTAAACGACGCAAACCGGAAGCGTCTATAAACGCTCCGTCAATAAAATTTTGAACCTTTGGATACTTCATTTTTTTATGTTTTTTAAATATTTTTTAAATGTATCTATTATCTTAATATCATTTGAGTTATTTTCCCGTTTTGTACCGACCCCTGTTATCAGTGCCGAATTAGTGGGCTAACTCAGGTTTCGAACTTCATAACTACCTTTTAATCAACAAAAGATTAGTAATAAAAAGGCTAAAAAGAGTTGCATAATTCGTTGTAAATATCTATCTCTGAAATAGATAAATAACAAACGACAAAAACAACGAGATTATGCGACACAATAAAAGTACAAAAAGAATAGAACAGATTGAAAAGATTTCACAAAATCAGGAGGTGACTATTTTTGGTTTTTTGGTTTTTCAAATATAGCCCCTCTCCAACCAAACAAGTCAGACAAATTAATGATCTCTTACAATTTAAATATGTTCCCTTTCACAGGAAAAAATCCGTAGTCCTACCTGAGGAAATTTTAAAAAATGACTCCCCTTGAAATCAAGGAATTGCAGATTTGTAGCTGCAATGTGGGTTAATAAGGGAATGAAATTTCGGCGATTGAAGTCGCCGGGACAAGGCAAAAAAAAAATCCCGGTCAAAAGAATGAGCGGGATTTTTCAATGTATTCGTCTGTAATTTACTTCACAGCATCCACAATGGCTTTGAAAGCTTCGGGGTTGTTCATGGCGAGGTCGGCCAGCACTTTACGGCTGATCTCAATATTTTTGGCATGCAGCTTACCCATAAAAACGGAGTAAGACATTCCGTGTTCCCTGGCGCCTGCATTGATCCGCTGGATCCACAAAGCCCTGAAATTGCGTTTCTTTGTCCGTCTGTCACGGTAGGCATATACCATACCTTTTTCGTAAGCGTTTTTCGCAACCGTCCAAACGTTTTTCCGGCGACCAAACTGACCTCTGGTCTCCTTCATGATCTTTTTTCTACGTGCCCTTGCGGCAACAACATTAACTGATCTTGGCATTTTTCTTAATTTTTATCATTATGGCGTTTCTTTTTTCAAGAAATCTTTTCAGGCCATAACAAAAGTTAAACAATAATTGAATTAACTGCGAAGCATTCTTCTGATGTTCTTTTCATCTGCTTTGTCAATAATGGAAAAGTAAGTCAGGTTGCGTTTCCGCTTTTTCGACTTCTTTGTCAAAATATGACTCTTGTAAGCATGCTTTCTCTTGATTTTACCGGAGCCGGTAAAAGAAAATCTTTTCTTCGCCCCGGATTTTGTCTTCATCTTTGGCATTACTTAATAATTATGAATTAGTACTAATGATCGTTTATTTTTTTGGCGCTATCACCATTATCATTCTTTTTCCTTCGAGCTTGGGCAGGCGTTCCACCTTTCCGTAATCTTCCAGTTCCTGCGCAAACTTCAGCAAAACATATTCACCTTTTTCCTTATAAATGATTGACCTTCCCTTAAAAAATACATCCACTTTTACTTTGGCGCCATCCTGCAGAAATTTGATGGCGTGTTTCAGTTTAAAATTAAAGTCATGGTCATCAATGTTGGGCCCCAGCCTGATCTCTTTTAAGACCACTTTAGCCGTTTTGGCCTTGATTTCTTTTTGTTTTTTCTTTTGTTCATAAAGAAACTTTTTATAATCCATGATCTTGCAAACGGGCGGGCTTGCTGTCGGTGATATTTCGACGAGGTCTAACCCCAATTCATTTGCTATGGATAAAGCTTCTCTGGTCTGATAAATTCCGGTTTCTATATTTTCACCCACTACACGGATTACAGGCGCTGTAATATGCTGGTTGATACGGTGCGGGTTTTCCGGTTTTTTGTAAGATCCCCGTGATCTTCTTCCTCTGAATTGTGCTATTGTCTTGTCCTCCTATGTTAGTTAATACTTTATTTAATTTATGTTGATCATTTCATCAACTTCCTTATTCACCATTTTTGCGAATTCGTCAATTGAAAAAGAACCCATATCCCCCCGTCCGTGCCGTCTTACCGACACCGTTCCTTCAGCTTGTTCACGTTCACCAACGATCAGCATAAAGGGGATTTTCTTCATTTCTGCATCCCTGATCTTTCTTCCTGTTTTTTCACTCCTGCCGTCAATCAGACCGCGAATATCGTGCTTTTTAAGCAAAGCTAATACTTTTTCGGCATATTCCTGATATTTTTCACTGATTGGCAATATAGCTACCTGCTCGGGTGTAAGCCACAACGGGAAATTACCGGCACAGTGTTCAATGAGCACAGCCACAAATCTTTCCATCGAACCAAAAGGTGCACGGTGGATCATCACCGGGCGGTGTTTCTCGTTGTCGGCTCCGATGTAAGTCAGGTCGAAACGCTCGGGAAGGTTATAATCAACCTGAATGGTCCCGAGCTGCCATTCGCGGCCGATGGCATCCCTGACGATAAAGTCCATCTTCGGGCCATAAAAAGCAGCTTCCCCATATTCGGTAACCGCATCCAGATTTCGCTCTTCAGCCACCTCAATAATGGCTTGTTCGGCCTTTTCCCAGTTTTCCCTGCTCCCGATATATTTTTCAGGATGTTCGGGATCGCTGAGTGATATCTGAACCTTTACATTTTTAAAATCAACGGCTTTAAAAATACGCTCAATAATGTCAATCACCCCGTTAAACTCCGCTTTTATCTGATCGGGCATGCAAAAGATATGGGCATCATCCTGTGTAAACCCGCGTACCCTCGTTAAGCCGTGCAGTTCACCACTTTGCTCGTAACGATAAACCGTTCCGAATTCCGCATAGCGGATGGGCAATTCTTTATAGGAATGCGGGCTGGAAGCGTAAATCTCACAATGGTGGGGGCAGTTCATGGGTTTCAGGAAAAACTCCTCCCCTTCCACCGGTGTTTTGATGGGCTGAAAAGATTCGGCACCGTATTTATCAAAATGCCCTGATATTTTGTAAAGGTTTACATTTCCGATATGCGGGGTAATGACCCCTTCATAACCCGCCTCTTTCTGTACCTTTTTCAGATATTGCTCAAGGCGTTCGCGCAAGGCAGCCCCTTTTGGCAACCACAACGGAAGCCCCTGCCCTACCTTTTGCGAAAAAGTAAAAAGCTCCAGGTTTTTGCCCAGCACGCGGTGGTCACGTTTTTTAGCTTCCTCCAGCAGTTGGAGATATTCGTCAAGCTCTTTCTTTTTCGGGAAAGTGATGCCATAAATACGGGTTAACTGTTTCCGCTTTTCATCGCCACGCCAATAGGCACCGGCAACTTTCAGCAGTTTAACGGCTTTGATCGGGGATGTGTCGGGAATATGCGGCCCGCGGCACAGGTCGGTAAAATGTCCGCTTTGGTAAAAGGTGATCTCTCCGTCGTTTAACTCACTGATAAGCTCCCGTTTATACTCATCGCCTTTTTTGGTAAAATAGGCCAGCGCATCCGCTTTTGAAACTTCTTTCCGGTCGAATGTTTGTTTTTCGCGGGCGAGTTCCAGCATTTTATTCTCAATCTTACCGAGGTCTTTTTCCGAAATCTCGTAATCGCCGAAATCAATGTCGTAATAAAATCCGTTTTCAATATCGGGGCCGATGCCGAATTTAACACCGGGGTAGAGCAGTTCAACGGCTTCGGCCATCAGGTGCGCCGAAGAGTGCCACATAGCAGATTTCCCTTCCTTATCCTTCCAGGTAAGCAATTGCACCGAAACATCACTGTCAAGGGGTCTCGTGGCATCAACCGTTTCCCCGTTTACTTTGGCCGCCAGCACATTACGGGCAAGGCCTTCGCTGATGTCGCGGGCTATGTCCATTGCTGTAACACCCCTGGGGTACTGCTTGACTGAATTATCCGGTAAGGTTACGTTTATCATCTATTTGTTTACTACTGAAAAAATTGGCTGCAAAAGTAATAAAAACAGTATGACAGACAAGGAAATAGTCCAGAATTTTAAAACAAAATCTGTTTCCTTCATTCCATGCGATTGCCTGCTGAACCAGTATCTTTCTGATCTCAGCTTTTGCCGCTTCGTTTCTTTTTTTGCTCATGCTGACAGGGGGCATTCAGTAAAAGGAACCGTACGGTAATGAATGATAAAGTAGTTCTCATTTTATTTTTTTTAAAATTGTGAAAATTGAGTCCACTCCGAAAAGTAATTTCACCTCACAAATAATTGAATAATAGCTGCTTAAAATTTTTATGTAACAATTATTTTACTTATCTTAGCAGTATATTTTAATGTAGTTGTATATGTTCAAAA
>CAJVWU010000138.1 GCA_913009755.1 uncultured Bacteroidia bacterium | reverse complement strand
TTTATCATTATTTTGTTTGTTTGGTAGCACTAAAATAAGTGAAAAAATCATACGGCTAATATCTGTGCAAAATACTTTTGCACAGATATTTAGCTGATTTTATTGAAAAAGTGTTGCGGATTTAAGGGATTAACTTCAATTCTTTGATTTCAGGTTTGGAGAGACCACCAAGGATTTTGATAATTCTTTGTTTGTCGATCGTTCTTATCTGATCAAGTACTATCCAACCTTTTTTTCGGTCATGTTTTACTTCAATTCTTGTTGGATACTTTTTTGATTTTGTTGTCATGGGTGAAATAACAACTGTACACAAATATTTATTCATTTCGTTCGGTGAAATGATAACACAAGGTCTTGTTTTTTTTATTTCGCTTCCCATCGTTGGATCTGGATTTACTAAAACGATCTGATATTGATTTAACTCCATTCCTCAAGATTTTCATCGTCAAAGACGTCATTAAATAATAGCTTATCATCTTCATTTTCGTGCATTTCCTTAAATGCCTTTTCCCAATCTTTTCTTGGATTTGAAAGCGGTTTAATGATGATATGGTTTTTTTCCAAAATCAATTCTACCTTGTCTTTGATGTTGTACTTTTCAAGTAGGGTCTTACTAAGTCTGAACCCTTTTGAATTCCCTATTTTAATTATCGATACTTCCATAACTACAATTTTTATGTAATTACAAAGTTAATACTTTATTTTGATTTACAAACTTTTTTTTCAAAGGGTGGGTAACGTATGGCAATATGAAAAGTTGGGCATTTTGAAACACCAATCTTTCAATTTACTACGATGGTTGTTTATATTTAAAAGGTTCATATTTAGCACTTGCTGCCCAATTTTTTATATTGCGTGTTACCTGCTGGCTTTTATTGATTTAGAAGTTTAAGTTTCTCTTTCACTTGTTGAATGGTAAACGATTGGGCATTATTCATGTAAAATTGCTCTTCCATTCTCTCTATTGTATGCAATATGTACTTTACGCTTTCATTAATTGAGAATTTCTCAGTCATGAATTCTTGTAAACTTGATTTAACCTGCTTGAAATTTTCTTCTGAAACAAGAGCAATATTGTAAAATGCTCCAAGTACCTGAGAGTTGAATCTATCAAATCGGTCTACTTTGATTCCTCTAATGTAACTAAGTTCAAGCAACTCCATTAAGTATGGAATAGCTTCAATAGTCTTTAGACTATTTAAACACATAGCATGACTTGTGTCATCATCCTTTTTAACATTATTCTTAATCCACTCGACATATACTTTTAGGCCTTGCATATTTTGCAGGCTAACAAGCATTTCTGCAGCTTTTCCTATCTCTTCATTATCTTTACTCTTTTCAAGAATCTTTAGTAGATATTCTTCAACGAATGATTCTTGATTATTGGCTTTTAGCTTATCAAGTACAGCCCATCTAATGATTGTATCTGATTGATCGATAATTGTTTTAATACTTTCCGTATCCTTAGTATATTCAAAAAACAGGTCTAAGAGTTCTCTTCTTCGGTAGTCATTTCTTTTCAAATTAATTATTTCATTCAATATGAATGGATAACTCTCTTTGACCTTATTTTGAGCCAAGTATTTGACATGGTTTTTTAGTATCGAACTATCTGCTATACCTTCCTTAATATTTTCAAGCATTCTATTCACTATATCTTTATGATCCAACTTGGAAATAATGTATTCTATCCCAACCCAATCATTCCCCTCAAAGAAGTCAAAAGAAAGCATATCAAGAAGCACACTTTTCGAATGATCTATATTAAATCTCTTTGACAAATACCAAATATACATGGCCATGGTTTTAAAAGTGATGCTGCCATCATCGTGTACCTCAATGGCTTCCTTAAAATTCACCTTTGATACGTTCTCAGTACACCATTGCTCAATCCATTGTTTTTGTTCAGAGTTAACTTCCAATTCATTTTGATTCGTGAGGTAATTATAGATAAGGGAGACCCTATACCATTCTTCGTTTGTGTCTCCTCCAAACCACTTCATAACTTTTTCTTTACTAATGGATTGACCTTTATTCACAAAGTCTCTTAACAATCTTAGGGCAACACTTGGATAATAATCATCAATTTCCACCCATCTATTGTTCTCCGTTCTCATCTCAAATAATTCGTCAAAAGAGAGCACATCCTTTTGTTCCTTTTCAAATACACCCAAAGTAGCTTCTTTAAAGGCTTGTCGATTAAAGAGTAAATTAAAATCAACTTTCAGCTTTTCCTGGCGTAAAGTTTCAAGATCTATCTGTTCAGGTTTCTTTATCTCGAAATCTGTTTTTTTATGTATCAACTTCTCGAACTGATCTCGATTCTCATTATTTACCCATCCCATATCAAAATATATCCCTTCAAGCTCTTTATTTGTGAGATTTCGGTTTAAATACTCATCAATAACAAATTGCATCAACTCAGGTGTTATAAGCTTTGCTATTACCAATGACTTATTCCTTTCTTTATCATCCTCTTTGGAGCTCCATATTTCATAGAAGGCTTGTTTTCTGGTATTTGTCTGATTGAAGAATTGAAGAACTAAGTTGGTTTTTTCCAACCTGAATCTGCGAATATCTTTTTTGAACCAATTCAAAAGAGAGTTAAAAACAGAATTGTCTTTCTTATAGGCTTCCACAGCATTGGTGACAATGGCCTCTATAACCTTTCCTGAATCATATGCATACTCAAACCTTGTATTCTCAGATATATATTCTACTATCTCCTTGATACCCTTAGGGGTATTTATACTTTTAACACACTCTTTGAGATTCCATCCTTCATCCATTAAAGAAACATCATCTCTTTCACCACTTATTTTTTTATCTGTTAACTCATATCCTTCTATTAAATAATTTACATAGTCTTCCAATACATCTGTTTTTAAAAGTATAGCGTACATGGCAGCTCGTATGTATTGGTTTTTCTGATTGCCAACTTTCTCCATTAATTTTTTAATGGTATTATCTTCTGTAAATCCAGCCCATTTAAGTGAATATATTACTATATGGATAAAGTTTGGATCGCTGATGTTACGATCAATCTGTTCCAATAGAAGTCTTTCTATTTCAGCCTTCAAACCATCATCTTCAATCTGAAAATGTCCTATTAGACGAATAGCATTTATGTGAACGGTTCTTGTATTCTCTCCATTTTTTATTTCTTCAATTAAGAAACGTAGATTCAACTCCGACTGACCAAATCTTGCCAGTTCTCTATCACTAAACTTATTGGAACTAATCCATACGTCATGAGTTTTGTAATAGTTAAATATTCCTTGGAATATTTGAACTCTCAAATAATCAGCAACTTTATCTGGTTCAAACTTAACTATGACCTCTTTTTCGTTTTTCAGCATCCATTGGAGTAACTTCTCAAATAGGTTACTTTTTGAATCAAGAATACTGAATAAAAATGCCAAGGTATTAACCCAACTCGGTATGAGTTTTTCATAGTTTGGCGCAAAAGCAATAAACAGGATTACTTTATCAAATTCAAGATTAGATAAAGCTTTAGCCGCAAGAAATTCCTGGATATTATTGTGCTCAAACTGCCAAATATCTTCCTCACCATCTTTCTTTTTAAAGGCCGTGCAATATTTTAGTGAATTGAACTCTGAACTTGTAATTAATGCTAATATTTCTGATTCTTTGATTTGATTTTTTGACAAGATTTCCATGCTTAGAGCTACATTCTGTAATAGCAATAAGATTTCTTGCTTTTTACTTCTTAAATCAACCGTAGTCTTAAAATGATTCTGATCAAGTTCGATTCGGTTAAACAAAAACATTTCGTAGAGCTCTGCCCTATTTAATTGAAGTTTTTGTTCTTGATTAAACCGATCTGCTAATAACATCAGAAAAAAAGGCTTTGTGATTAAGTCATTAAGGTTATTATCAAAAATTTCACTTATAAATTTATCAGATTTGGCAGAGGAATATTTCCTGCTATAATAGTCTTTTACATCCTTTAAATTTAAGTCGTTAATGAAGTAAGGTTCAAATCCAGATAATGTACTTCTTGAATTATTTACTGGCAATTCATAGAAATTCGTTCTACATGAAATAAGTATTCTTATCTCTCTATACTTTTCTGAGAATGTAATTATCTGCCTAACAACTGTATTAAAATTTTTAGGCTCTATTTCATCCAATCCATCCCAAATTATTAGTAATAAATTGCTTGGTACCTCTTTCCAGAAATTTGGCAAAAATTCTTCAAGACCAAGATAGGGTGTGTAAGAATTGAAATTCTGTAGTATTGGAACAAAAGGAGAAGCATCCTGACTTAACCTGTAATGTAGGTTTTCTAATTCAGTAGACTTTCCTGACCCTGCATCACCGAGTAAAACAACCCTTTTAGTTGATATCATCAATTGATCCAATGACTGTTGTTCAATCTCTAAAAGAGGGTTGGTAAGTTTATCCTTAACTAATTTAAAATGTGATGTGCTTCTTTCTATATAAGTTTTAGGAAGCTTTGTTGCTTTTGTCTTAAAGTCCGCTATTTTGATTTTTGTTTCCTCGCTTACTAAACTTTCCTTTTCTTTTACTTTAATGCTATAATCGGCTTCATTTTCTAGCGATTTTAATAACCGAATAATTTTGGAATTAAACTTATCAGCCGAATTAAACTTGTTGATATAATTAGTATTAGTTTCAATTTGTTGCTCAACAAACTTGTCAACTTTTAATAGCTGTTCGGTTTCTGTTCTGTTCTTAGTTTCCCTGTCATAGTTTTTAACAAAAAATATAATTTGAGGAGCTCTTTGTGTTTTATAATTGTCAATAGCTATGTAAAACTCTTCTTCCGTACCAGATTCATTTTCTTTTCCATCGGAATTTTCTGATCCAGGTTTGTTTCCAAATCTTTTCCATAAAATCCCAATGTAAACATCGTAGTCTCCAAAATATTCATTCAGTTGTTCCTGTGGTCTGACTCCGTAACCTCCAACAAAATCCTTCCATTCCAAAACGGTAAACATGATGTTGGAATTACCTCTATTCTCATCAGAAAAATCTTTGCATAAGCGCTTTATTTGTTCTTTTTCAGGTGTAACATCACCTGGGCACGATATTAATATTTTTATTATTCTGGAATCTGTCATTTTTTACGTAGAGTTCTTTTTCTCAAGCTTGCAGGTAACTCCTTTTATCCCAACCAAAAGCACCGGATTAACACCTAAATCTTGCAGGAAACCGGTAGTTTTGAACCAGTACAAATATCCAAAGTTATAAAATTTCCTGCTTCCATATTTCAAACATGAAAATACCAATAATTTTTCACCGCACGCCGCCGCGGGTTTGAGGGAGGGTCAACCGGAAAATCCATGGAGCGGTACCGGTGGATATGTTGAAAATACGAGGCTGAAGAATGAAGCTCTTCGGGGAACAGAGGGAGCTGCGTGTGAGGCCTGTGTTTTTGCAACGACATCGGGAAACCCTGGTCGGGCAGGTAAATTCAAAACGCCATTGAGCGCCGGTTTTGCCAAAACAACAGAAAAAAATCAGACAGTGGACCTTTCATTAATCCGCTGCCTGATTTTTTGGGCTCAACTGCGCCTTAAATTCTATTATGTGGGCAGCTGGCTTTTAACGTAATTTTTCTATCTTTTCAGGGTTTTGCCGTGTGTCAAATACATTGACTATGTCTATTCTGTTTTTAATTGCGTTGACCCAATAAATTATTTTGTAGTTTTTGTACACCAAATACCTAAAATTTTCAGGACGGTTCAGTAATAATTCTTCTTTTTGTCCAATGTTCGGGTTTTTGCCCAGATTTATTG
>CAJVWU010000137.1 GCA_913009755.1 uncultured Bacteroidia bacterium | reverse complement strand
TGAAGCTCTTAATCAGAATCTACAACGTTTTATCAATGTTAATTATGGGGCAAGAAATTCAGACTTTTTCCTCTATAGGGTCAAGATTCATTTTGCTTAGCGCATCAAAATAGGAATTAGCCTTTTTTTTAAAAAAACCGGCTTTAATTTTAATATCAAAGAAAAATATCTATTTTTGCACTCCCAAAATTCAAGGAGACATTAGCGATGACAAAAAGAACATTTCAACCCTCGGTAAGGAAGAGAAAAAATAAGCATGGGTTTCGTGAAAGAATGTCCACGGTTAACGGACGTAAAGTACTGAAACGCAGGCGGGCAAAAGGCAGAAAGAAATTATCTGTTTCTGACGAAAGATAATATTTCACGTTGCAGTTTGTCGTTAGCCTGAAAAGATATGTTTGATGGGGAGGTATTGGTTTTACCTCCTTTTTTTATTTATCACCCTTCCATTTGCACAAAAAGAAATAAATTCGCAGGGTTTATTTAACATACCCATAATGGATATATTATTTGGCATCATCATTTTCTTCATCCTGCTGTACTATGCGGTCAAGCTGTTTCTAAGGTATATGTTGCCATGGCTTTTGCAGCGATATATGAAAAAGCAACAGGGTAAATACGGACAATTTACCGGACAAAAGGAAGATTTTTCGACCAGGGAAAAGGAAGGCGAAGTACGGATTAAAAAGAAACCGCCGGAGAAATCAAAAAATGATACCGGTTTTGGTGAGTATGTTGATTTTGAGGATGTGGATGACCATGACGAACAAAAAAAATAATAAAACATCCATGATTAAATATTTTAAACACACAAGAGCCTGATTATAACCCCGACAGGGGTTTAACAGCATAAAAAGAGGTTGAACCGTTTTGGCGGGATTTTTGGGGCGTGAGCAACCAAAAATCGTGACAAAACAAAAATACAGTAAATCAACATATTACATAATTATAAGCACATGAAAGATATTTTTAAAAAGAGCATCCCTTATTTGGTTGCCATCGTTGTTTTTTTGGCCATAACCCTGGTTTATTTTTCACCGTTGCTTGAAGGGAAAAAGTTAAAGCAACATGATATTGCCATGTTCAAGGGGATGTCGAAAGAAATTTCCGATTTCAGGCAACAAACGGGTGAAGAGCCCTTGTGGACCAACTCCATGTTTGGTGGCATGCCGGCCTGGCAGATATCGGTTCAATACAAGGCCAATTTGATACGGTATGTGGATAAGATCGTTACCCTCGGCCTGCCTTCACCGGCCAATCTTGTTTTCCTTTATTTTCTGGGATTTTTCATCCTGATGCTGGTGTTAAAGATTGATCCCTGGGTGAGCCTTGCGGGAGCGGTTGCCTTTGCGCTGTCCTCTTACTTTTTTATTATCCTGGGCGCAGGGCATACTTCCAAGGCTCATGCAATCGGGTACATGGCCCCGGTGCTTGCGGGCATCATTTTGACATACCGCGGCAAATACTGGCAGGGGGCTCTGCTTACCGCCATCGCCCTTGCCCTTGAAATAAAAGCCGGCCATTTACAGATTACCTATTACCTGCTTATCGTCATCCTGGCTTATGGTATTTACCGGTTGATCATCACCATCATTGATAAAAACTGGTTGAATTTTGCGAAGGCGACCGGACTGCTTATACTGGCCGGTTTGCTGGCAATACTTACCTATTCAACCAGCCTTTGGGCTACTTATGAATATGGGAAGGAAACCATGCGCGGCAAACCCGAACTGACCAAAGAGCTGAAAAATAAATCCAGCGGGCTCGACCGCGATTACATTACGGCCTGGAGTTATGGAACAGGTGAAACCTGGTCGCTGCTGATCCCGGATATAAAAGGGGGGGCTTCGGGACAGATCGGAAACCGGAAAGCATTGAAAAAAGCCGACCGGCGTTATCAGAATATCATCGCTAAGCAAAGTTCGTACTGGGGCAATCAGCCCGGGACTTCAGGGCCTGTTTATGTGGGGGCGTTCGTACTGTTCCTTGCCATTCTCGGTATGTTTGTCCTCGATGATCGCCTAAAGTGGGTGCTGTTTGCCGTTACCCTGCTCTCTATCATGCTGGCCTGGGGGAAAAACATGATGTGGTTTACCGATTTTTTTATTGATTATGTGCCGGGGTACAACAAATTCAGGGCGGTTTCCATGACACTGGTCATTGCCGAACTGGCCATCCCCATCCTGGCTTTTATGGCACTTAATAAGATCATACGAAACCCGGGATTGCTTAAAAATAACCTGAAACCGTTTTATATTTCATTGGGGCTGACAGCCGGTATTATTTTGATCTTTTATGTTTTTCCGACCTCTTTTTTTAGTTTTCTCAGTCAATACGAAAAGGATCAGTTCAGGCAACTGGAAGCCACGAACGACCCGGCACAAATACGGGCATTTATTGATAACCTGACGGCAGTGAGGGTAGCCATTTTCAGGGGGGATGCTTTGAGAAGCCTTTTCTTTATTGTTGTCGGGGCTTCCCTGATATTTGCATTTGCTTACGGAAAAATCAAAAAGGGCTGGCTTATTGCCGGGATTATATTGCTCATAATTATTGATATGGTTGGCGTGGACCGCCGGTATTTGAACAATGAGAATTTTGTGCCGGCCAGGCAGGCCAATAATCCGTTTAAGCCCACACAGGCAGATAAAGATATTCTGAAAGATACCAGTCCTGATTACAGGGTGCTTGACCTGACGAAAAGTACTTTCAACGATGCCAGTTGTTCCTATTTTCATAAATCCATCGGGGGTTACCACGGTGCTAAACTGCAGCGTTACCAGGATTTGATTGATGAATACCTGAACCCTGAAATTATGGACCTGGCAAAAACATTACCGGGGCAACATACGCAAACCGAGATAGAACAGATGCTGGCCAAACAACAGGTGCTCAATATGCTGAACACCAAATACATTATGATCAGGCCTGATATGATGCCCATTCCCAACGACCATGCTTTCGGCAATGCATGGTTCGTGAAAAATGATGTGGTGGTTAAGGATGCCGATGAGGAAATTGCCGCACTCGGGAAAAATGACCTGAAGACCACAGCCGTCATTGACGATGATTTCAAAGCGTTGTTGCCCGGAGGTTTGTATGGCGGCGACAGTTCGGCAGTGATAAAACTGAAATCGTATGCCCCCAACCGGCTGGTGTATGATTATCATTCAAAAACGGAACAAATGGTTGTTTTCTCGGAAATCTATTACAACAGGGGATGGGATGTTTTTGTAGATGGTGAAAAAGTTCCTTATTTTCGGGCTGATTATGTTTTGAGGGCCATGATGCTGCCCCCGGGTAAACATCAGATTGAATGGAAATTTGAACCCAGGGTATGGGTTGTTGGTGAGAAAGTTTCGTTTGCCAGTTCGTTGTTGTTGATTTTGCTGGTTTTGGGGTTTCTTGTATATGAAGGGAAGAAATATATCGAAAAGAGAAAACAGGCAGAAAAACCCCATCATGAATGATGGAGAAACTGAATGCCAGGTAAATAGTCATAAATCAATCAAGCCATCAAACAATTGAACCATAATAACAACAGAGCCACCAACACCATGAAACGTGCCCTCATCATAACCTATTACTGGCCGCCCGGCGGGGGAGGGGGTGTACAACGTTGGCTCAAGTTTGTTAAATACTTCAGGGAGTTTGGCTGGGAGCCCGTTGTGTTTACCCCTGAAAACCCCGAAATGCCCTCCATTGACGAAAGCCTGTTAAAGGAAATACCGGAAGGTGTTCACGTTTTAAAAAACAAGATTTGGGAACCTTATCAGATTTATAAAAGCCTGACCGGACGTCAGCAGGAAGATAAAATACAGACTGCGTTTTTAAGTGAAGAAAAACAGAAAAGGGGTTTTGCCGAGCGATTTTCGGTATGGGTACGTGGCAACCTGTTCATTCCTGATGCCAGGCGGTTCTGGATAAGGCCTTCGGTGAAATATTTAACAACTTACTTGCGTGAAAACCCGGTGGATATCATCATCTCTACCGGCCCGCCGCACAGCACGCATCTTATTGGTATGGCCCTGAAACAAAAACTGAATATCCGCTGGCTTGCCGATTTCCGCGATCCCTGGACAAACATTGATTATTACAGGGACCTTAAACCGGGCAGACGTGCCGACCGTATCCATCACCGGTTGGAAAAAAAGGTACTTCAAACCGCGGATGCCGTCACTGTAATAAGCCCGGGAATGGAAATAGATTTTAACCGGATTTACCAAAGAAAGTATCATGTGATTCCTAACGGTTACGATGCTGCCGATCTCGAAAATATTCCTGAAATAAAACCTGTTGATGACCAGTTTATACTGGCTCATATCGGCTCGCTTACCAAAACACGAAACCCCGAAAACCTGTGGGAAGCCATTAAACGGCTATGCGCTGAAAACAAGGACTTTTCCCGTGACCTGTCGCTGCATAATGTGGGCAAGATTGATGTCAGTGTGCTCGATTCACTCGCAGATGCCGGACTGAAAAAGTATCTTGTTAAAATCGGATATCTTTCACATGACCGTGTTTTGACTGAACAGCGTAAAGCCGCGGTTTTGCTTTTGCTGATAAACAATACGCCCAATTCAAAACTGATACTTACCGGTAAGATATTTGAATATCTCGCTGCACACCGCCCGGTTGTGTGTATCGGCCCGACAGATGGTGATGCTGCCCGTGTAATTGAAGAATCCGGTGCCGGAAAGACTTACGGCTTTGATGATGTTGAAAGTCTGAAAAAAGGACTGGCCGATTTGTATGCAAAATTTAAAGCCGGCGAGCTTACCCCAACCACGGGGGAAATAGAAAAGTTTGAACGGAAAAGCCTCACGAAAAAAATGGGTCAAGTATTGAATTCTTATACCGCTTGACCGAAAGTATCTGGTTTACAAAATTCTTGATATCATAATCATCTTCATTCAACACCCGGTACAATTCTTTAATCATTAATCTTTTGGTCTTGATCCCCCTTTTCTTGGCAATTTCTTCAATGAAGACATTTACCGCTATGGTGCCCTCCAGCACAACTTTTTCGGGAATATCGGAAGTAAAAAAACCTTTCCCGATGAGCAGGCCCAGCGTACGGTTACGGCTGAGGTCGTTCAATGCCGTCAGGCTGAAATCGCCAAAGCCACAGTAATTGAACAAAGTGGTTTCCTTTCCGCCAAATTTGGAAATAATATACCGCATCTCGTTGATGGCCTTGGTCAGGACCAGCGACCTGAGGTTGGCAGAATTGAAATGCGCATCCACAATCCCCACAATGATGGCGTAAATATTTTTGAGTATGCTGGCCAGTTCAACCCCTTCCACATCGGTTGTAAAGTCAAGGTAAATGGAAGTGCTTTCAAAGATTTCGCTGAACAGGTCAAAATTTTTATCCTTTTTGGAGGTTACGGTAAATCCCGTCGGCAGGTTCCCAATGATCTCGCGGGCAAAGGAGGGTCCTTTCATGCTGAATATTTCATTTGGCAAAATACGCATAAGACATTGCGGGATACTTTTGTTGTCGAGCCCAAACCCTTTGGCAAGGTTTACAATGAGAGCCACGGGGTTAAAGAGATGCTTGTTGTCTTCAACATAGGTTACCGTGATGTTTGAAGGGATGCCCAAAAAAACAATATCCGCTTCGTTTAAAATACTTTTATCGGTTGTTGCCTTAAGTTTGGGGTGAAGGCTGATGTTGGGAAAATATTTTTGATTAACATGCATTTTGTTGATCGAATCAACCACATCTTCTTCAATAGATAACAGGGTAACCTGATATTTCTGCTTCATCGAGAGCACATTGCCCATTGCCGTGGCAATTGCCCCACTGCCGACAAATATAATTTGATAGGGTTCTTCCATGAATCACTTTTTGGAAAGTGCGTAAAAGTATAAATTATTCTGTTAACTGCGGTGTTACTACTCAGCAGCTATCAAGTTTTGCGTAGCCAAACAAGATAGTGCATTAAAAACGTTTTGATTATTTTTCAGGGCTGTGTCTATAACAGACCGAATAACTGCATAATGATTGGCAAAATCAA
>CAJVWU010000136.1 GCA_913009755.1 uncultured Bacteroidia bacterium | reverse complement strand
TAAATTTTTCTATCACTGATACACAGGTAGTTACAAGTGCTACTTATTAACAATTACTCAGGCCGTGTGTTGTGTTGACTTGACGTGTATTATGAATGGGGCGACCTTTTTAGAGTGGACTCATATAACAAAGCAGAATTTGACTGACCGATCCAATAAAAACTACTTTTCCTTTTTAAAATACTTTGACCTGAAAATGGGGGTTATCGGCGGTTTATTTTTGGGAGCTGTGGTTTTTATAATCAATTTTGAGCATGGTACAATCTATGCTTTAATAGCCGCTTCAAAACAAGCTTTATACACTTTCTTCGCCGGGGGGTTTATGTTGCGGCTGACAGAAATCATTGCTACCGGCATTGATAATTATTATACGGCAATAATCACTGCCTGCCTTGTATCAACAAGCATTGCCATTACACTTACTTATCTGGTTCATTCATTAAGGGGAACACCGGAACCTTTTTATTCGACCATTCCTACAATGATCTTTGCACCCATGAGTTTTTTATGGTGGGCCATCCGAAAACGAAAACAACTTCAAACCGTCGCGGATTAGTATCTTTGCCATTTCAATTTATTGATCATGAACAAGAAAAATATACGGGTAAGGTTTGCTCCCAGCCCGACCGGGCCGCTACATATCGGGGGGGTGAGAACGGCTTTATACAATTACCTTTTTGCCAAACATAACGGTGGCCGTTTTATTCTCCGCATTGAAGACACCGATCAAAGCCGTTTTGTCCCCGGCGCCGAAGAATATATTATCGAATCATTTAAATGGTGCGGCATTCAATTTGATGAAGGGGTTGTTACGGGAGGTCCGTTTGGGCCTTACAGGCAATCGGAACGAAAAAAAATGTATAAACAATTTGCCGAACAACTTATTACTTCGGGCGATGCATATTACGCTTTCGATACAGCGGAAGAATTAAATCAAATAAGAAAACATTACGAAGCGGAAAAAAAGACCTTTATCTATAACGCTGTTGAACGTAAAAGACTCAAAAACTCGCTTTCTTTAAGCGAACAGGAAGTCTCGGAACTTATTGATAAGAATACCCCCTTTGTTGTTCGTTTTAAAATGCCTGAGGATCATACAATCATAATGAACGACCTCGTCAGGGGAAAAGTTGAGGTGAATACCAAATCCCTTGATGATAAAATTCTCTTTAAATCCGATGGTATGCCAACTTACCATCTGGCCAACGTGGTTGACGATCATCTCATGCAAATCAGCCATGTAATCCGGGGTGAGGAATGGCTGCCTTCCTTACCGCTCCACCTCATGTTATACAATGCCTTCGGATGGGAAGCGCCTGAGTTTGCCCATCTCCCTTTGCTTTTGAAACCCGAAGGAAACGGAAAGCTCAGCAAAAGGGATGGCGACCGGCTTGGGTTTCCTGTTTTCCCGCTTCAGTGGAAAGATCCAAAATCCGGTGAAGTTTCATCCGGTTACCGAGAAGAAGGATATTTCCCCGAAGCCTTTATCAACATGCTTGCCCTGTTGGGGTGGAACCCGGGTGATGAGCGCGAATTGTTCAGCATGGACGAACTGGTTGACGATTTTTCGTTAGAACGGGTCGGAAAATCAGGATCAAAGTTTGATCCCGAAAAGGCCAAATGGTTTAACCATCAATACCTGATCAGAAAAAGCGATGCTGAACTTGCCGGTTTGTTTTTGCCTGTTCTGAAAAAGAAAGGGATCAGTACCGACCTGCAAACGGTGACAAAAATTGTTGGTTTGGTAAAAGAACGGGTGAATTTTGTTCACGAACTTTGGGGGGAATCTTATTTCTTTTTTCAGTCTCCGGAATCTTATGATGAAAAAGCGGTTAAAAAACGATGGAAAGCCGTTTCTTATGATCAGATGAACGAATTAAAAACTGTTCTAACCGGTATTGAGGAATTTACACCTGTGAATACTGAGTCTGTTGTGAAAAACTGGATTGAGGAAAAAGGATACGGTATGGGGGTGGTTATGAACGCTTTCAGATTGTTGATTGTGGGCGTACTTAAAGGGCCTCATCTGTTTGCTATTATTACTTTAATAGGGAAAGAAGAAACTCTTGAAAGAATTAACCGGGGGTTAGAGATGCTTGGCAGGAAAGAAGTTGTAAACGATAACTGAGAAACCAGAAAATATGTCAACAATTTCCATAGAAGGAATGGAGTTTTTTGCCTACCACGGCTGTTTTAAGGAAGAGCAGGTTATCGGTACAAAATTCCGTATTGATATCTTTTTGAAATCGGATACTTCAAAAGCAGAAGTTTCTGACAACCTCCATGAGACAGTAAACTATCAATCGGTTTATAAAGCAATCAATGAAGAGATGAAGGCCCGGTCGAAACTGCTGGAAAATGTTGGCCGAAGAATACTGAACCGGATATTAAAAGAATTCCCTTCCATTGAATATGCAAGAATAAAAATTAGAAAGCTGAACCCGCCTTTGGGGGGGAAAATTGATTTTGTGGCCGTTGAACTTGAAACCTGAGGAAATTGGCTAAATTTTACACAACTCTTTTTTACAATTCAATTTAGAAATTTAGTACCTTTGCGCACCTGAAAAAAAGGTACCGTGGCCGAGTGGCTAGGCGGAGGTCTGCAAAACCTTACACAGCGGTTCGAATCCGCTCGGTACCTCAAAAACATCTCTGTAAGCCAATGTTTACAGGGGTTCTGTTTTTCGGGGGTAAGAATTGGGGTAAGAATGGTTTTGGTTTGACGGCAATTCCTTATATTTATCAAACCTCTATTTTTTTAAATTACCAGTCATCATTATTCTGCTGTTTGCTCATTTCAGTTTTTATTCTTTCGATAATTAAATTCATATCTGCTGTAACCATTGCCATTAGTTTATGATGTACATTTTTTGAAATACCATATAAACCTAACCCACCTCGAAAATTTAAAGTTATTGGTATAGTTGGCCCGTTCGTAGCTTCTCCGTATAAGTCATCAATAACAATCCGGTATTTATTGTCTTTGAATTGCATCTTTAAAGTATAATGAAAAATGGCATCTGGCATATTACCAAAGCCTGGTATTCTGTGAGTAGTAACTCCTTTTACAATTATACCTTTATCAATATCTGAAATACGGATCACATCATTTGAGCTTACATAAATATCAGCAATAACAATTGTTGCTTTATCATAAAGCTCTTTTTTTGTTCCTTTCAGTTCAGTAACAACATCCCACCTAAAAGGGTTTGATCCGCTTTTTATTGTCTTAATACCGCTTATCGGCAACATTGTGGCTGCATCATTTGTAACTATCTGGTAGTATTCATTACCTCTTACCTGAATTTTTCCAGTATAAATTTTTCCGTTTTTCATTATAATTGTGTCCTGTGCCTGCCCCAGCATCCCGCTGAATACAATGGCAATAATTAAGGTTAACTTTTTCATGGCATTATGCTTTTTGGCTAAATTAATTACCTCAAAGTTAGATATAATTTTCATTAAGCATCTAAAAAAATACGTTTGCTTTCTTTAACTGGGTGCATCAGTCCGGAAACATTTTCAAATATTATCGCTTTCCAATTACATTTCCGTACTTGTCGGTTTTAAATTGTTCCGATACGTTCTCAAATATGATCATCGGAAGGTCGTTAATACGGTTATAAATGTCAATTTCCTTCTGTGTGATCAGCTCTCCATTGAAATAAAGGTTCGGATCGCCTTTTTCTTTGTGTACCATTGTGCCAAATGAGCTAAAAAGCTCCATCGCACGCTTAACAGGTATTCCTGCCTTAACGGCTTTCAATACGTTTATTTTCTGCTCTCGTGTCATACTTTTGTTTTTGTCAGTAAATAACGGGTTGTATTGCTCGGTTCCGGTACGTCATCATAAGTTATGTTATACAGTACATACGGCCCGTTAAAACAGTCAATTTCCGGCTGTGTGAGCGCCCGGCCATTATAGTAAAGCCTCGGATCACCTTTGCGCTTTTCTGCAATGATCTGGTGTTGTGAGACCGTTTTTAACGCCAATTCAACCGGCGCCCCTGCCTGTACTGCTAACAATACATTAATTTTCTGCTGTCTGTCCATCTGTCATCAGTTTGTTAATTATTGCATCTAATTGTGCATCAGTGAAACTTTCAAAGTCTGTTTTCAGTTCCGTACTTTGAAGCCTGGGTAAACCGTACTGCAACAACTTTTCATAAAACATCAGCCTGTCTTTTGGATCCATTTTATCAAAGTCCTTTTGAAGGTTCTGCCAGTTCTCATTTAGAAAGTCATTGATCCGGCCTCTTAAATTGGCAGTTACTTTGTTCGGTATGCCTTTCGGCCTTCCGTGTGGGTTGTTGGTCTGTCCTTTTTTTAGTCCCATTTTTGTAAATGTTTGTTGTTTTCAAAATTAACCATTTCAGCAATAACAGGCAAAAGTCCGTCCAGTTCTTTGATAATATAATACTTGCCCCCGGAAGCCTCAACTTTTCTTTGATAAAGTTTCTGTGCCTCGCTCTGCTTGTCTTTGCCTATTTTGATCTCAATGGCAATAAACCGGCCATTTATTACGGCGTGAATATCGGCGCTGCCTGTCATTGTTTGAGAGTAGGCCCATATCATTTTACCGGTTCTGTCCTTTCTCATTGTCCCGGTGGTCTTAACCTCTTCGGCGTGGCCCCCAATAGCCCGGATATATTCCAGGGTACATTTCGTTAAAAGCCTTGCAGGGCGTTTCTGTGTAAAGTATCCGGTCATTGGTATCTCATAAGGCAACCGGTTGCGCTTTGCGTGTGTGGCCTCGCTCAATGCCTGAAAAGCCCCCCAACTCATTATGCGGGCGAAACGTGAACGGTTAAACTGTTGCTGTGTCATAACTCTGTTTTTTTATCAGAAAATCAGCAATATCAACTCCATCGGCTTTCTGCTTATTGGTTGCGTGTTTCTCAAGGTATTCGGAACATTCAAAACCAAATTCATCAGCTTTCTGCTTCCATTTATCAAATATTTTTCCGTCCATTGAACAATCAGGAAATAAAATAACTCTCCGGCCTCTCAATGGTTTTACTTTTTCTTTGTTGAGGTTTTCAGCCCCGCCGGTGGCCAGCCATATCATTTCCGACCAGGTGGCAGCGGCAATAATGGCAGTTTTTTCAGCCTCGACTATTCCAACGGTTTGCCCTGGTGTATGCTTCAAAATATGTTCACCGAAAAGGCATTGTTTTAAATTGAAGTCTTTTAGTTTCAAAACATAATGCACCCAGTTTTGTTTTCCGTGTATCCGGTGGCCATTTTCAGCGTATTTGATGAGCTTTCCGGCTCTAACATTGTCTTGTCTATCTATCTGCCAAAAAACCGTTGTGCCGCCGCCGTATCTTGCAGAAGTACCAATTCTATACATATTTACAAGCCCTTCAACCTTATGAAATGGAAACAATGTAAAAAGGTATTTAACAAGGTTGTTTTTATCGTATGCCCTCAATGAATTATTGAATATTTCAGCATCAATGTAACTGGGTGGCCGGGGTGGTGGCTGAAGCTTTGGGGTATAAACCTCAACTCTTTCCGGCTTTATTCCGTTGGCATCAAAATACTGTTTCGGCGTGTAATGATAACCACATTTATCAACACGGTTGCAGCGGCCAACGTGATCAGCTAAATACTCTCCGGTTTCAGTATCAATGTATCTGGCAAACTCGTGCGGCTTTCCACATTCCGGGCAGGTGTATCGTGAATTTCTCCCGGTGTATGGTTCCAATATGTATCTGTGTTCACTCATATTTTAAATTAATTTACCCCGGCAACCCCGGCACCCCCTTTTTTATCATTGATATTCAGCATTTTATTTAGGGTTGCCCCGGTTGCCTGTATTATTTTCAAATAAAAATACCCCCGGAACGGTTGGAACGGGGAACGGAACGGTATTAAACAGCTAATATTTAATAGTTTATCACCGTTCCAAAAGCCGTTCCGTTCGTTCCGTAGGTTTGTTTTTATTTTTTTCCTGTTATCCATCGGTAAACCGTACTTTTATGGGTTTCATCCCCGTAAATTATATTTGATATTTCCCCGAAACTTTTACCGGTTTCATGTAGCATTTTGGCCATTTTCTTTTTCTCCGGTTCGCCGTTGAGGTATTCATATACAGTTTTGGCGTGTTTTTCCAGCCTGTCAACTATCTGCAAAGCGTTATCAAAGTCAATATCATTGCACCGGATAGAATTGTTTAACGTGCCTTTTTCGTATGCTCTCAATACAGAAAGGATCATCATAATACGAAAGGCAATAATGCCCAGC
>CAJVWU010000135.1 GCA_913009755.1 uncultured Bacteroidia bacterium | reverse complement strand
ATCACCGTTAGTTTATTTAACAGCACTAAAATAGGTGATGAGATTTACCGGTCAAATACTGTGTAAAGAACTTTTGCACAGTTATTTGCCGGTTTTGTTAATAACTATCTTGCGGATTTAAGGTATAACTATTTATCTTTAAAAAAACCTTTTCTTTGACAACGTAAAATTAGCTATAAAATTGAATCGGATTTTAAAAACAAGGATTTCCTTTATCGTGCTGCTTCTTTTGGGCAGTCTGCTCTTCGCTTCCTGCTCGGCCGGAAGGCATAGTTCCACTTACAAAAGAAAGAAAAAAAGAAACTGTGATTGTTCGAGGTGGAGTTATTTCCGGGATATTGAGAAAAAGCTAATGAATAACACAGTTTATTATAAGGGTAAATTTACTTAATCACCACCTTCCCGCTCCCCATCATTCCGTCCTGTCCTATCACCCTCACAACATACAACCCTTTCACCCAACCGATAGTATTAATCTCAATTTCAGTTTGCGCTTTCGGAACCTGTATTTTTTTTACATTCCTGCCAAACAGATCATAAACCACAACACTGCAAACCCCAACTTCAAACATTGGACTTTGGACTTTAAACTTGTCACTTGCCGGATTGGGGAAAATCTTCACTTCGCTTTCTGCCTCATTTTTTGGCATAAAGATTTCCCGGTCCCCAACAATCAAACCACAATCATCCAGTGCAATGGTGTCTGATACAATACCATAAGGGCAAAGGCTGTCGTAAACGAAAGGCTGTGTATATACTGTATCGCTTTCAAGGTTTTGATTGAACTTGAAAAGGTAGGCATCGAATTCTTCGTTTTCGTCAATATCTTGCGTGTAAAATAGATACTTGTTATCAATTGTTAGCTCAATGCGAGCTAAGTAATCGTTTTCCAGCATATCCTGTTCATCTAACATATTTCCCAGGGTATCAATAATCACAGCCTTTGGCCAGCCTGCCCACTCCGGTCCCCAGGCAGAGCTTGCCACCAATGTTGTATCATTTATGAATTTTGCATCGTACAGCATGCCGAAAAAGTCCGGTTCAGCCATATCATAAATACCAACCACATTTCCTGCCATATCCATTTTTAACAAAGCCGGGGCGGCACCATTCTCTTCAGAATAATAATAGTAATGGCTAATGGATGAATAATAATAGTTACTGTCAGGGCTGACCACGGTTGTCCAACCCTCACCAAAACCGTTTATTCCATGTTTATCCGGTATTGTTTCCCACTCAAAATTTCCCAATGAATCTACTTTAATATAATAAGGGTGACCCCAGCCAAGATTGTGTACAGTATCCGCATAAATACAAAATCCTGTCAACAAAAAACCATTATCAGGCGTCAATATCAAGTTATAGCAATCCTCGTTTCCTAACAAAGAATCCTGTGAGTTGTAACATTGTTTCCAAAGCATATTCCCTTCTTTATCAAACCGGGCAAGGCAATTCCGGTCAACAAACCCATTTTCACCGGTACGATAGAGTAAAACAGCACATCCACCATCGGGTGTTACAGTCAGGGCAGGGGAGATGTTATGTATTCCGGGTACAGAAAAAATTTTACACCATTCCTTTTCGCCACAAGCATTAAGTTTCATTACGTAGGGGTCAGTATATGAACCAACAAGACCATAACTACCACTTAAATAAATACTTCCGGCATTATTCATTCCAATACCTCTCGTAATAATTACGTTTACACCATCACCTAAAGTTTTTTCCCATAATACATTGCCATTCACATCGGTTTTGATTAGCCAGTTATTCCTTGGCCAATTGGGTTTATTACGGATTAATAGTAGATAGCCATCGTCATATGAAACGATGAAATTCAGCTTTGGTGCATTAATGTCATCATAGTAAATCTTTGGCCAATTACTTTGTCCAAACAAAATCTCACAAAAAAGTATAAAAAACAATATGAATCCTGTTGTTAAAAATTGTTTCATAACCTTTAGTTTACAATAGCTATTTTAACACTTTCTTGTACTTTACTGCCATTAATTAACTGCAGGATATAAACACCCGGTTTTATTCCTGATGTGGGGATTACTATTTGGTTTTGCTTTTTCTGGATATTTATTACCAGAATATTATGTCCGTTTAAATCAGTCAACACCAACATATTCGTCCCCAATGTTTCATACAGCTTGTATTCAGCAATAAAGTAACTGCCTGCCGGGTTGGGAAAGACTTTCAATGTTGAAGCTCCCTGATTATGTTTAAATGACCTGCGCCATATTGGTGTTGCCTTGTTAAATTCAGGAAAGTAAACAGGTTCATCGTACTCCAGTTCACCCAGGCCTATCAGCATATTCCTGGCATGCACCCCGGGCGCCGTGTTGTAGTGTGCCTCAATATCAAACAAAGCCGCTATAGTCAAACTATCAGGCATTGTGGTATCAGCTATCATCTGCCATCTCAAATCCAGTAAATCTTCATAAAGGTCATATTCGTTTTCCTGTTCGTTATTCAGGTCAAATTCGGAAGGTATGCCATAAAACGTGCTGTAAGCGCCGGCCGAATCTTTCAGGCCGAGGTATCTCAAGGAAAGCTTATAGCGTGACTGTAGTTCGTTGTCCGTTGCAAGCAAACTTATAATGCTGTCATTGGAAGCTTCAAAATCTGTTGTATCAGCCAGATAATAATGCATGAGTTTTTTCAGGGCCTTGCCTTTTTTGGTTTTGTGGCCGGCCAGATTTTGTTCAAGCAACTCTTTGGCCCCGACTATGTTTTGCCCCTGCATGACCTGGTCCATCATATATCCCGGCATGGTATCGCTACGATTATCAAGGAACTGTAATACTTCTGTTGATTTTGCTGATTGCGGGTTAGCCACCAGTACATCGCGCACCATGGCATTTGGCAGCACATCTTCTTTGGCAATAGCAGCCTTCATCACCGTATCGGAAAGATAGGGAGAATCATTTAGCAGTGCCTGCCTTACCTCAACGGCTTCGGGGGGTGTACTCATGTTCACATCCCAGGTTAGGCTTTCCGTATCACCCCCGTCAACAAAAATAGACAACGTGTCTTCATACGCATTAACCGAAACTAACTCTGATGAATAGGTACTATTTGAAGCCATCAAATCAATACCTCCACCATTGTAGTTTGACGGGCAGGCTTCTGATTTAGAATTATACCATACATTGTCATCTTTGTTTAAATCAATTTGTTGGGAAGGTGGTCGTGGAAAAACAGGTTCAGGTCTTAATTTATACCTGCCAGCATCATAGTTACCATGGTAGGTATAAATAACCGGGTTGCAGCCATCCAGGTTTGCATAATTATAGTTGTCAGGGTTTTCAATATCAGTTTTTGAAAAGGTATTACCGGCAGCATATCTTGAGCTATATTCTTCTCCCGGTGGTACAGGCGCAACATCGCCTTGTTTGGTCGCTATACCGAGGTATCCTGTTCCTCCTTCGTAGGTAATGTAAACATCATTAAAGCATCGTGTGAAGTCGTTACATTTAATACACAGGCCCACGCCGTTTCCATCCTGGTTAGAGCCGGCAGCGATAATGCCAACGGAAAGATCATTGAATTGATTGTTATATATTTCATTTGGTGAACCACCGGTGTTTGTCAGGTGGATACCGCCGCATTTAACAGTTTCTAATTTACTACTATGCAGTTCAGTATAAAATTCATTTTCTTCAACCACATAACCATTTGATTGATCTTCAATGTATAGTCCTATCATTTCTACGGATTCAGGGAAAAAGGAAAACCTTTTGCGGACATTGAATTCGTTTTGGATAATCACGGGGTAATCAACCATGCTCATATAAATGCCCTTCTGATTATCTTCAAATACCGAATTGCAAATATATGGTCTGCCAATTGCCGGAGTATTAACAGCATAAATGCCATAATCAAAGTTTTTAAAACTCGATTTAAGTATATCAACAGGGGGATAAACCGGTGTAAGGTTTTTATATGATACGGTAAAACCACTTTTATCACTATAAATACCAATATGTTGTTTGAAAACGTTTGGTGGTACTGAATTTTCAAATGTGCAACCCTTTATATCTATACCATTTACTTCTTCTAAAAATAATTGTTTTTCAGGTGCACTATTTTTATCATTAATAAAATGTGCTTCGGTAAACCCACTACAATTTGGGGACGGGTGCTGGGAGTCAGGCCAGAAATTTGTGTAGGGATAAAACCTGACACCGGTTTTACAATTTTCAATAATCCCGTTATTCATTACAACTATTCCACCGGAAGTAGTTAAATCAGGCCTGCCATCATCTTTTTTGATGGTTTCGATGCCAACATCGGCATAACTGATTTTTCCTCCGTTCATCAGTTTAATGTAGCCCCGGTTTTCCTCTAAATATTGTGTTAAATATTTATTTCCCCAAACATCAACGCCCTGCCACAAATTTCCACATAAAGAGGTCAAAACACCACCATCTACATACACTTTGCCTCCCGGTTCGACAATCAAACTTGCGCCTGAAACGAAAGCGACTTCACCTCTGACAGTAAGTGTTGCTCCGGCTTCTACATAAACATCCCCAAATTTTAATACAATACCATTCCAGGATTGATCCTCCCTTATAACTTCATCATCTGCAAGTTCTTCAGGGCATTCTGCAAAAACAAGGTTGAATTTATAGACGTCCATGTCAACTTCATTAACATGTATTGAAATTTCAGCTTTTTTTGCCTCATCAATTGGGGGTGTCAATTTAAACGTAATGTAAAATGTAGTTGATCCTCCTTCCATAGCTATTTCTGTTGTAAAATCTCCGGGATAACTTACCTCAAAATCTTCACCATCGTAATCCTCACTTATCGTAACCGTTGTGCCTAAATTATTGGGTCTAAGGTTCAGCTTAGCATCCCCGTTGTTTTCAATTTTAAAAGTCAAGGTAATTTGATCATTAACGTTTATATCATCATAAAAGCTATAAAAAGAGTTGTTGGGAATAACTTTACCATTTTCATTATTTACCTCCATTAACGGAGCAACGGGTACGCTGTAATAATCTTCGTCAAAAGGGCCTATACGGGGGTTATCATCATTACTATCTTCTAAATTGAGACATCCTTCAGGACACGTTTCCGGTTTTTCTTCACTTATCCCCCAATTATAATAACCATCGTTATCATAATCGAGGCAAGCAATATCCTCATCAGTAAAATCATTAGCGATTATTGGCGTTTTAATATTTTCTCTTTCAATAAATTCAGCAATTTTATAAACGTCATTTTGCAATGTAATTGGTAAATATATTTTACCAAATCCATTTACCCCCCAGCTTGCCCCCCAGCTATTCTTAACGATCCAATATGTTTGTCCAATTAAGTTTCCACCGTCTCCTCCATCATTTATAATTATTGGCTCCTGCAAACCTGATTCATCTGTATATACTACATCACCAGATTGCAATTTGCCAAAACCTGCAATCATCATATAATGCCACCATAACTCAAATAGACATATTATTGGGCCTTTTTCAATTATTGCTTTCTTTAGATGAAATTCATTATTATCAATTACCTCACTACCACTTATTTTACTAGCAAAAGGATCTCCACAATTTAAATCATCATTACAAGGTACATTAACTGCAGACGGAGGGATATATGGAACATAGTTAGCATATGGATCATATTCAAAACAATCTTCATTTACAACACCATTATTTTTAAGATAATCTAATGATTGATACGCATAACCGCCATCACAATTATCATTTATATCAACACATGATGCAAGTTCCTGTTCCGATAGATCTATATCAATCTGTTGGTTATAGTATAAATTGACCATTGCTTCCGTTGCATGAAGCGGAGCAAAAACCCAACAATGGTTACATTTCTGGTTTTTGGGTTCCGTTAACCAACCAATACTACCGTCATGATATGGGTGATTTTCTCCGGGCTGAGGTTCTAAATTCGCATTGTGGCGGTTTCTCCAATCAAAGTTTTCAACGATAGGAAGATTACTTTGTGTCCCCTTTTCTCCAAAAGTAATATCATATATCCCGCCTTGATAGTAATCAAATCCCATGAAATTGTATTTATTTCCAAACATTGATTTTTTCTCTTTATAATATTTCTGTACAATTTCATTATCACCAGCGATCCAGGCTAAGTTTTTATCAGCAATATTCTCATTGATTTTCTGAATTTTCTCAAAATCCGAACTCCTTTTTGAGTCATATCTTAAACTATCCAGATTATTATAAATATAATTGAGTCCACTCTAAAAAGGTCGCCCCATTCATAATACACGTCAAGTCAACACAACACACGGCCTGAGTAATTGTTAATAAGTAGCACTTGTAACTACCTGTGTATCAGTGATAGAAAAATTTATTCA
>CAJVWU010000134.1 GCA_913009755.1 uncultured Bacteroidia bacterium | reverse complement strand
TAAAATGTTTATTGACCTCTTCCGGGGCAATTAATTCTATCAGCTTTTTATGCAATTCTTCTCCCATTTTACCTTTTTCAATCAAAGGTAAAATTTAGTCCAGCACATCAAAATAAAATTTAGCCTAAATTCCTGCGATGCTTCGACAGATAATGGCAAAAAATAACAACAAAAATTTGTCGGCTATTTATTTTTACTATTTTTGCACCCGCTTAATTTGAAAGGGAATAATATTAAAGAACTGAAAATGTATGCAATTGTAGATATGGCCGGACAGCAATTTAAGGTTGAACAGGGACAGGAAGTTTTTGTTCACAGGCTG
This sequence comes from uncultured Bacteroidia bacterium, assembly GCA_913009755.1. Classification (GTDB taxonomy): domain Bacteria; phylum Bacteroidota; class Bacteroidia; order Bacteroidales; family F082; genus JAADID01. Next base: position 6,130 of record CAJVWU010000134.1, on the reverse strand, counting down.
GAAGGCAAGGAAGGCGACAAAATGGAATTTGAAAAAGTGTTGCTGATTGACAACGATGGCAAGGTAAAAGTTGGAAAACCTGTTGTTAAAGGAGCAAAAGTGAGTGCGAAGATCGTTTCACATCTCCGTGGTGACAAGGTGATTGTTTTTAAGAAGAAAAGAAGAAAAGGATACCAGAAGTCCAACGGGCACCGCCAGGATTTAAGTAAAGTATTGATTGAAAAAATCACTGTTTAACCCGTCTGCCGGAAGGCAGGCCTGAAAAACGAAAAAAAATGGCTCATAAAAAAGGAATGGGTAGCTCCCATAACGGACGCGAATCGGAAAGTAAACGACTGGGCGTAAAATTATTTGGCGGACAACGCGCCATTGCGGGCAACATTATTGTCCGCCAGAGAGGGACCAAACATTATCCGGGGCTCAATGTGGGAATGGGTAAAGACCACACCCTGTTTGCCTTGCAAGACGGAGTAGTTGAGTTCAGGAAAAGAAGGAATGACAAATCTTATGTGAGCGTTATCCCGAATGTTGAAGAACAACAATAAGAACCTGTAATAAAATATACAGACCCGGCTTGTGAATTAAGGCCGGGTTTTTTTATAGACCCGGTTTATCAACTTGTCAATTCATATTTCAAGGTCTCATCATTTTTACAGGGTACAAATACAGGGCAATATGCTGTTCCGGGAAACTCTATTTATTTCTTTCTACTTTTATGGCCGGAAATTATGCGGAATAAAATATCAATTTACACTGCCCTGTTTATCATTTTGGCAGCCTTTCTTGTCCAGCTAAATACAAAAAAATGGAATACTGATTTTGGGGTTGTCCGAAGTGATGTAAAAGGGTATTACGCCTATCTGCCCCTGCTTTTTATCTATCACGATATTAAGATTGAGCATCCTGATCGTTACGAATATAAAAATGAATATCGTATTTGGTATTCAACAGCACCTGACGGCACAAGGTATATTAAATTTACAATGGGGATGGCCATGTTATATGCCCCGTTCTTTTTTATAGCCCATCTTCTGGCAGGAATAACGGGTTATCCTGCCGACGGCTTTAGCTTACCGTATCAGCTAATGTTGGCGATGAGTTCGATATTTTATTTGATCGTTGGAATATTTGTCCTTAGAAGAATGTTAAAGCTATATTTTAATGACCTGATTGTGGCCGTTACCTTAGTTGTTATTTATATTGGAACCAACTTGTTTTACTATTATACCAATGCAATGTGTGTATCGCACGGATATAGTTTTGCTGTGATTTCATTGTTTCTGTATAGTACAATAATGTGGCTAAATGTCCCCAAACTAAAATGGGCAATTATTATGGGATTAACAGGTGGTTTAATGGTTTTAATCCGATCGGTTGATGCGGTCTTTTTATTTTTCCCTTTATTGTTTAAGGTTCGTTCATGGGATTCCTTCTGGGACCGGTTGAAATTGTTCAGGAAATACAGCCTTCATCCATTCATCTTTTTTGTGTTGTCATTTCTGGTTATTCTACCGCAATTACTTTACTGGAAATATATTACCGGCTATTTCATATTTTATAGTTACACCGGTGAACATTTTTATTTCCAAAACCCCAATATCATAAGGGCTGTTTTTAGTTATCGTAACGGTTGGCTGGTTTACAGCCCCGTAATGTTAATGTCTGTTGCCGGGTTTTTTCTGGTACGCCGGCGGTTGCCGGATTTTTTTACACCCATGATCATCATTATCCCTGTATATATTTATGTGATTTCAAGCTGGTGGTGCTGGTGGTATGTTGGGTTTGGCAACCGGGCATTTATTAATCTTTATGTATTATTAAGCTTAGGTGTGGCAACATTTGTTCAATATTTGGCAACCCGAAAAAAAGTAATAAGGATTGGGGGCATAATCCTGATAACAAGTCTTATTTTACTTAATTTATTTCAAACATACCAGATGACAACAGGAGCTCTCCGCTGGGACAACATGACAAAAGCCGCTTACCGGGATTCGTTCGGGAGATTAAAGCCCTCTCAGCTATTTCCAACTTATTTAAGAAAAGCTGATTTAAAAAAAGCGAAAGAAGGGGTATATGTAATCATGGAGCCGGACTACAAACTTTTATTTGACGGGTACATTGATTTTGATAGCGTATATGGTTTGCCAATTACGGCACAAAACTTCAGGAATACAGTTTCCGGTATTTCGTTTTCCGGTCAAAAATCCCTTTATTCGCCCAAAGGGGATTTGTATGCATTAAAAGTAAAATTCCCGCTGTTGGATGCGGACGAAGTTTATGCTTCCGTCTGGATAAAAAACAAAAAAGATTGTTTTATGGTTTTGTCCGGTACCGATACTGTTTCTTATTATAAAGCTTCAGGCGGATACATTAAATCAAAAAACGGGTGGAAGTTAATGAATATTCTTGCCCGTTTCCATAAAGAACCCAAACCCGGTTCATTGTATTTTTATATTTTTAATAAAAGTAAAAACGATATCTGGCTTGATGATTTACAGATAACAGCACGAAAAGTGAGTTATGATCCGGTCACTTTGGATCCGCATATCTTCTAAATATATTGTGAATTCAGCCATTTTTGACTTTCAGATGATGGAAGAATGGAATACTGGAAGAATGCCGACTGGAGATTGGAGACTGTTTTAACTTTATCCTTCAGCTTTATTATGCGTCTTTTTTGCCATCTCATCGTTATTTTTTCGACACGTAGCTTCGGCTATGTTTCTCAAAAATGCCTCGGCCTGACAAAAAAATACACTATAATAAATTCTAAAAATAAAAACAGTCTTTTAAAAAAGTAGTTTTGCAAAAATTTTTTAATCCATGCTTCAGTTATCTTTTGTCAGAGAAAACAAACAACGGGTCATAGACCGCCTGGCCGTTAAAAATTTTGATGCAGCCGCTTTGGTTGACGACATTTTATCCATTGACAAACAACGACGAAACATACAGAAAACACTTGACGATACCTTATCGGCTGCCAATCTAATGGCAAAAGAAATCGGCAGGTTGTTTAAATCGGGACAACGCGAAGATGCAGAACAAAAAAGGCAGGAATCAACTCAATTGAAACAAAAAACCAAAGAGCTTGAACATAAACTCAACGAACTGGTATCGGCAATGAATGAAAAGCTGGTTGAACTGCCAAACATACCCCACGAATCGGTCCCCCCCGGCAACTCGGATAAAGACAATGAATTAATTTTTGAGGCCGGCGAAATGCCCATTTTGCCCGAATCTGCATTGCCCCACTGGGATTTGGCCATTAAATACGGTATCATTGATTTTGATTTGGGGAGCAAAGTAACCGGTGCGGGATTCCCTTTTTACAGGGGACAGGGGGCACGGCTTCAACGGGCCCTGATCAACTTTTTCCTGGATGAGGCGATCAAAAGAGGCTACCTCGAATACCAGCCGCCACTGTTGGTCAACGAAGATTCGGGATATGGCACCGGCCAGCTTCCCGACAAAGAAGGACAGATGTATTTTGTGGGAGAGGATAAACTATATCTAATACCTACAGCCGAAGTGCCGATAACAAACATTTACCGGAATGTGATTTTAAAAGAAGATGACCTGCCGGTAAAAAATGTTGCCTATTCCAGTTGTTTCCGCCGCGAAGCCGGCTCCTACGGTAAAGAGGTGCGCGGACTGAACCGGTTGCACCAATTTGATAAAGTTGAAATTGTGCAGATAGCACACCCTGCCGAATCATACAACATACTGGAAGAAATGAAAGACCAGGTGGCCGACCTGTTGCGCAAACTGGAACTGCCTTTCCGCATCGTAAAACTTTGTGGCGGCGACATCAGTTTCACCTCGGCACTGACGTATGATTTCGAAGTCTATTCGGCGGCGCAAAAACGCTGGCTCGAAGTCAGCTCGGTTTCCAATTTTGAAAGTTTCCAGGCCAACCGGATGAAGCTGAGGTTTAAAAACAAAGAAGGCAAAACGCAACTGGCCCACACGCTCAACGGCAGCGCCCTGGCATTGCCCAGGGTGGTGGCCGCACTCCTGGAAAACAACCAGAAAGAAGACGGAATCTATATTCCCGAAGCATTGAGAACTTATACCGGTTTTGGAAAAATAGTAAAATAGTACATGTTGTTGGAACAGGTACAATTGGAGAACCATTAATCGGGTTATTAGCCGATTATCGAGATCAATTGGGGATTGATGAAGTTACATTTAATAAAAATTCAGCTCTTAGGGGTGATATTTCAAAAATCAATGGGTTACTTCGAAGAGGTGCGAGATTATCAGTTGATAAAAACAAAATTAAGGATTTCAAGTCATTAGGAATGGATGCCGATTTTGAAACTCAAGAAGCAATAAAAAGAGCATCTGTAGTAATTGACTGTACACCGAGCGGTGTCGGGCATACAAATAAAGAAAAATACTATAAGAAATTCGCCGATACAGTAAAAGGATTTATGGCACAAGGAAGTGAGCACGGTTTTGGCAAGCAATATGCTCGGGGGATTAACGATAAAGCTTTAACTCCTGAAGATCAATTCATACAGGTTGTAAGCTGTAATACGCATAATTTGTCTTGTATCGTAAATACATTGGGATTAGATGGTAAAAATGATAATTTAAAGGAAGGGCGTTTTGTATGTATTCGTCGTGCTAATGATATAAGCCAACCGAGTAAGTTTATACCGGCACCTCAAGTAAATGCTCACTTAACAGACAAATATGGTTCACATCACGCGCAGGATGCTGCAGAATTATTCCAGACAATGGATATTGATCTAAATTTGTTTTCTTCAGCGATGAAGGTCAATAGTCAATACATGCACGTAATATGGTTTAATCTTAAAGTTGAAGAACCAATCAAATTGGATGATGTTAAAAATTTACTGAATAAAAATCCGCTGGTAGCAATGACTAATAAAGACATTACCAGTACAGTATTTTCTTTTGGTAGAGATCAGGGACATTACGGTAGAATTCTTAATCAAACTGTTATTGTAGAGCAAACCTTAACAGTGCGTAATAATCATGAAATTACCGGGTTCTGTTTTACACCGCAAGATGGTAATTCTATCCTGAGTAGTATTGCTGCAACGGAATGGTTTTTGTATCCTCACTCCTATGAGGATAAAATAATGTGTTTATCAGACCTTTTCTTTGACTACATTTGATAATTAATTTTCATAAGATTACAGCAGGACCGTTTCAAGAAAACGGATACATCGTTCATAGCGATGATAATTTAAATTGTATTATCATTGATCCGGGTGACAGTCCTGAATTGTATATCAAGGAAATTGAAAATAATAAACTAAATCCAATCGCTATTTTGAATACGCATGGGCATATTGATCATGTCCATGCGGTGCAACCGCTTAAAGAACATTTTTCTATTCCTTTTTATATACATACAAATGAAAAAATGATATTAGATCATTATCCGCAAGGATGTTTAATGTATGGAATGACCCCTAATGAAAAACCAATAGTTGATAATTGGTTAACAAATGAAAATAATCTTACAGTAGGTGATTACAATTTAAAAGTAATTCATACACCTGGGCATACTCCCGGTGGTGTTTGTTATCAGTTAAATGGTGATATTTTTACAGGTGATACTTTATTTAAAGGTTCAATTGGACGTACTGATTTCCCAGGTGGTGACTATAATACGTTAATGGATTCTCTCAAATTATTAATAGAAAAAGTTCCCGGCAATACGCGAGTTCATTCAGGGCATGGATATAGTACTACTATCGAAAATGAGGTACTTTCTAATCCCTTTTTAATGGAATTATAGGTATAAGCAATATGAAAGTAACCGAACATTTCAAAAAATCAAAAAAAACATTATTTAGTTATGAAATAATACCACCTATGAGAGGAAGAAGTATTGATAGTGTTTTTACATTGATCGAACAGTTACTTCCTTATGAACCGCCATTTATTGATTTAACGAGCCGCTCAGCTGAAGTATATTACGAGGAATTAGATGATGGCTCACTACGTCGACACGCCAAACGTAAGCGACCGGGCACAATCGGTTTAAGCGCTGCGATAAAAAATAGATATAATATTGAAACAGTTCCTCACATTTTGTGCAAGGGTTTTACTAAAGAGGAAACGGAGGATGCTCTCATTGAATTAAATTTTT
>CAJVWU010000133.1 GCA_913009755.1 uncultured Bacteroidia bacterium | reverse complement strand
ATTTGACAAAGTTAGGAAAAGAGCTTGTTATTACTGCTGAAAAACTTAAAGAAACGGTATTAATACCTGCTCTGAATTACTAAACTCTTGCCAAATAATGCAAGAAAATATGAAATAAGATACTAAACGCAGAACAAAACTCGGTCAAAATTTTACAAATTCTGTAACAGAAAGAAAAACGAAATTATCTTACATTTGCCCGTTTTAAAACCATACCTTAAATAAATGAAAAAAATAATCATAACCATTCTGTTTGCCGTTGTTGTATTTTTCTTCAACAGTTGTTGCAACAATAAAAATTCAGATAAAATGACGAAAGCAATTGATACTACCAATATGGATTTGAATTATAAACCCGGCGATGATTTTTACCGCTATGTCAATGGGGGATGGATGGCTTCCCATCCCATACCGCCTGAATACAGCCAGTACGGCTCATTCAATATTTTATATGATAAGAACCAGGAAGAACTGAAAGCCCTGGTTATGGAGGTGTCAGCCGATAAAAAAGCCAAAAAAGGAAGTGTAAACCAACAGATAAGGGACTTTTACAATAGCGGCATGGATACTGCCCGTATTAAAGAAACGGGTATCAATGTCATTCAGGATGATTTGAATTCGATCAATGATCTCCGGACAAAAACAGACGTGCAGCATCATATTGCAAAAATGCAGCAGGAAAGCATTTATCCTCTTTTTTACTTTTTTGCCGATGCCGACCAGAAGAACAGCAACATGGAAATTGCCAATTTTTACCAGGGAGGCCTCGGCCTGCCGGATGTTGAATATTACACCGGAACCGACAGCCGCGCCCAAGCCCTTCGCGATGCCTATCTCAAATATATTGCCCGGATGTTTGTGCTGTCAGGTGATGATGAAAAAACGGCTGCCGCCAACGCAAAAACCGTGATAGACATCGAAAGCAGCCTGGCCAACATCTCAAAAACCAGGACCGAACGCCGCGATGCCGAAAAAAATTACTACAAAACCAATCTTAACGGGCTGATCGAAATCTCTCCGTCGTTCGACTGGGAAGGCTATTTTGATACATTGGGACTTCCCGAACCCGGTGATATCAACCTCAGCCAGAAAGATTTTATTGCAGGCATCAGCCCCGTGATGGATCAATATCCGGTTGACGACTGGAAAGTTTACCTTAAATGGAACCTGCTCAACAGCTCGGCCAATTACATGAGTGATGATTTTGTAAATGAACATTTTGACTTTTACGGAAAGACCCTTTCGGGACAACAGGAACTGAAGCCCCGATGGAAAAGAGTGATGAGCACAACTTCAAGCGGTTTGGGCGAAGCCATCGGACAACTGTATGTGCAAAAATATTTCCCGCCAGAAGCAAAAGAAAAAATGGTTGTTTTGGTTGAAAACCTTAGAAAATCATTTGGGAAAAGAATTAAAAACCTGGACTGGATGTCGGACGAAACCAAACAGAAAGCCCTGGCCAAACTGGATGCCATCACGGTAAAGATCGGTTACCCGGACAAATGGAAAGATTATTCGAAACTGGACATTGTCCCCGACAACTATTTACAAAATGTGCGCAATGCCGGTAAGCTGGAATTCAACCGGAACCTGGCTAAAATCGGCAAACCGGTTGACAAAACCGAATGGGGTATGACGCCGCAAACTGTCAACGCTTATTACAACCCATCCAACAACGAGATTGTTTTTCCGGCAGCCATTTTACAACCTCCCTTCTTTAACAAAGATGCCGATGAAGCCGTAAATTATGGTGCCATCGGGGTGGTTATCGGCCACGAAATGACCCACGGTTTTGACGACCAGGGCCGTAAGTACGACAAAAACGGCAACATGAACGACTGGTGGACAAAAGAAGATGCCGAACGTTTTGAGGAAAAAACAAAGATTCTTGGCCGGCAATATGATCATTACACTTTGCTGGATTCGCTTCACGTAAACGGGGCCCTGACCATGGGTGAAAACATTGCCGATCTGGGCGGGCTGAACATCTCTTATGATGCTTACCAGATGTCGCTGAACGGTGAGAAACCAAAAAAAACAGACGGGTTTGCCGGAGACCAACGCTTTTATATGAGCTATGCACAGGTATGGCGGCAGAACATCCGTAACAAAGAACTGATACGACGGTTGAAAGAAGATGTACACAGCCCCGGCGAAGCCCGTGTGAATGTGCCGGTATTCAATCTTGATGTATTCCTTAAAGCATTTAATATTTCCCCGGAAGACACGCTTTACATCCCGGTTGAAGAGAGGGCTTATATCTGGTAACCGGGAAAATTTGTTTTCGTGTGCGGGTATCGGGAATTTGAAAAAGCGCTTTTTATTTCGATACTTTGCGGACTGGATTGTGAACTGACGTTGAGATGTCACCCATGTATCACCCTGCCCGTTTGGTAATAGGGATTAACTCAAGTTTTGCACCCAAACACATAAATGAACAAATTTAAGCAGCCTGGCCAACTCCCCTCCTTGCCAAAGGAGGGGGCAGATCAAGCGCAAAACAGCTTGCTGTTTTGTGCGCAGATCAGGGGTGGTTCTGCCAGCCCCTACCGGATTACGAAAACAAGACCCGGCAAGAGTTTTTAAACGCAGATCAGGGGTGCTTCCCCGGGAGATTTCTCCTCGCTTTGTTCGTCGAAATGACAGCCATTTTTCTTTTAAAAGTCCAAAGCCGCGTTTGTGTTGCAAAATATTCTCGTTTTGTTTAAACATTTCCTTATTTTTGCTGAATAACCCCAAATCAAAATTCCAAATGAGATCATTTATTCGTTTTTTCCTGATTCAGTTTATCCTGTTATCATCTGTTTCAGCATTTACACAAACTTCTTATTTAGGTGATGAGGCTTTACCGAGAGATTCGGCTGTCATTACGGGCAGGCTCGACAATGGTTTAATATATTACATACGGCCAAACCATAAGCCCGAAAAACGAATTGAGTTCCGCCTGGTGCTCAATGCCGGTTCAATTCTTGAAGATGACGACCAGCAGGGTCTGGCTCACTTTATTGAACACATGGCATTTAACGGGACAAAAGATTTTAGCAAAAACGACCTGGTTAATTTCCTTGAAAAATCAGGCGTTAATTTTGGCGCTGATCTGAATGCCTACACCGGTTTTGATCAAACAGTCTTTATGTTCCAGATACCATCCGACCGTAACGGACTGGTTGACACGGCATTTATGATACTGGAAAACTGGGCACATGAACTCAGTTTCGATCATCATGAAATTGACAAAGAGCGTGGTGTGGTTCATGAAGAGTGGCGGCTTGGCCTGGGGGCACAGGACAGGATGATGAAAAAGTACCTGCCCGTTCTCCTCAAAGGTTCACGCTATGCCGAACGGCTGCCCATCGGCAAGATGAGTGTCATTGATTCGTGCAAGTACAGCACCATCACAAGATTTTATCACGACTGGTACCGGCCCGACCTGATGGCTGTTGTGGTAGTTGGCGACATTGACCCCGTGTATGCCGAGTACCAAATCAAACAACATTTCAAAAAAGTAAAAGACCCCGAAAATGAAAGGAAGAGGGTTTTTTATACTATTCCGAATAACGGACAACCCCTGATAGCCGTTGCAACCGACAAGGAAGCAACCGGCACAACAGTGGCCCTGTTCCGCAAAATGAACAAGTTTTATGTTAAAACAAATGATAATTACCGTACCAGGATAAAGTTCGACTTGTTCATTTCGATGATGAATGCCCGGCTTTTCGAGCAAACCCAGGATCCCGAATCCCCTTTCCTTTATGTGGGTTCCGATTATGGAAATTTTCTTGCCCGCTCCCTCGATGCTTACACCATGTTTGCTGCTGTAAAAGAAAATCGTGTTGACGATGCCATCACCGCTTTAATTCACATAAACAAACAAATAAAACGTTATGGATTTACCGAAAATGAGTTGAAACGGCAGAAGGCCGAAATGATCAGCAACCTTGAAAAAGCACTTGAAGAAAAAAACAAAACCGAGTCGAGGAAGTATGTCAATGAATACGTTTCTAACTTCCTTAACGAGGAGCCTTTCCCCGGAATTGATTATGAAGTTGATTTCACAAAATCGGTTTTGCCCGGCATTACACTGGATGAGGTCAATCAAATTTCCTATTATTTTGCCAAAAACAACGGGCTTGTCGTGCTGGTTACCGGGCCTGAAAGAGAAGGAATTGAAATCCCATCGGAAAAAACGATTTTAGACACGTTGATGGCAGCCCGCCATGATGAGGTTGTGGAATATAAAGAAGAAAATTTAAAAACATCTTTGATTGAAAAACCGATAGCAGGAGGTGCCATCAAAAGCAAAACCGTGAATGATGAATTCGGCATTACCGAAATAAAACTGGATAACGGGGTGAATGTTGTTTTAAAGCCCACCCATTTTAAAAACGACGAGATACTGATGACAAGCTTTGGCTTTGGCGGGACTTCTGTTGTGCCGGACGAAGATTTCGTTTCAGCCTATTTCGCAAACCCGATCATCTCAATGAGCGGTGTGGGGGATTTCGACCAGGTTGCTTTGAAAAAATTCCTGACCGGTAAAGATGTTTCGGTTCATCCCGAAATAGGGAAAATATCGCAGGGCATCAGTGGCAAATCGGGCAAGAAAGACTTGGAAACCCTGTTCCAGCTTACCTATCTTTATTTTACCCGGCCAAGAAAAGACACCACCGCTTTCAAAACTTTCATATCGAAAATGGTGAACCAGTTCAAATTTATGATGTCGAACCCGCAGGCCGTATTTTACGATACGCTATTTAAACTGGCCACAGAGAACAGTCCCAGGACAATGATCATCCCAACCGTAGCTCAGCTCAACAGCATTGATCTGAATAAGGCGTATTCGTTCTTTAAAAATCAATTTTCCAATGCCAATGGCTACACTTTTGTTTTTACCGGCAGTTTTAATACGGACAGCATCATACCGTTGATCACAAAATACCTCGGCTCATTGCCTTCTGCAGAAGGTAAAGGGATATGGAAAGATGTTGCACCTGAATTTCCTCCGGGCATTACCAAAGCTGTTGTGTACAAAGGAACCGAACCCAAAAGCACCGTGGCCATTATGATGGATGAACCTTTTAATTATAATCCCGAAGAAAGGTTGAAGATGAAGATGCTGATGAAGATACTGAACATCAGGATGCGTGAAAGCATGCGCGAAGAACAGGGTGGCGTTTACGGTGTCAGGGTCAGGCCAACCATGAACAAATATCCAAAAAAGGAGATCAACATGCTGATTAGTTGGGGCTGCGCACCCGAAAATGTCAACAAACTGGTGCAAACGGTTTTCCTGGAAATGGACACGCTGAAAACGGACGGGCCCAACGAGGTGAACCTCTTGAAAGCAAAAGAAACGGCCATCCGCGGCTATGAAACTAACTTTGAGAAAAACAGCTACTGGCTCAACAAAATCAAGAATGCCTGGTATTACAATGAAAAATTATCGGGCCTCAAGGATATTAAAGCCAGGGTTGAAACCGTTACGGCTGACGATTTAAAAGCCATGGCAAAACGCTATTTCGATGAAAACAATTATTTGAAAGTTGTCCTGATGCCGGAGGAAAAAAAATAACTGTTGCAGGATAACGCCACGAAACCCATGTTTGAGTTTTAGCAGGGGATATGAAAATGCAGGTTTGAACCTGCATTTTCATATTTATATTGTAGGTTTCAACCTACATATTTTGGAATATTTTGCAGGTTGTAACCTGCAATTTTGTATCTTTGCAAGATGGAACTGTTGCGAACAAAATATCTAAGGCTCTTAAATACAATTGAAAAAGAACCCAAAAGGTATCTGTATGATCAAATCAGCTGGCAGGAAAGATTGATTATTTTAAAAGGTCAAAGAGGAACGGGGAAAACAACCCTGATCCTGCAATTCATTAAATCCACTTTTAAAGAACTGGGAGAAACTTTATATGTTTCATTGGATGATATCTATTTTTCAGGCCATACTTTATCGGAACTGGCAGAAGATTTTGTAACCGACGGCGGAAAATATTTATTTATTGACGAGGCTCAACGGTATAAAACCTGGTCACAGGAATTGAAGAACATTTATGATTTTTATCCCGGATTGCATATTGTTGTTACAGGTTCTTCAGCACTTTCATTTTATATAAGCAGTGCCGACCTTGGCAGAAGATCTGCTATTTACAACCTGCCTGAATTGTCTTTCAGGGAATACCTGAATTTTACTCAAAATGTTACATTTAAAGCTATCAACCTTGAGGATATCCTGATTAACCACGAACAAATTGCCTTTGAAATAAATGCCAAAATCAAAAGTATAAAACTTTTCAGGGAGTATCTTCGCTTTGGGGTTTATCCCTTTATCCTTAATGGTAAAGATGAGTCCACTCCGAAAAGTAATTTCACCTCACAAATAATTGAATAATAGCTGCTTAAAATTTTTATGTAACAATTATTTTACTTATCTTAGCAGTATATTTTAATGTAGTTGTATATGTTCA
>CAJVWU010000132.1 GCA_913009755.1 uncultured Bacteroidia bacterium | reverse complement strand
CTTTTTTCAATTCCTGGTTTAACAAGGCACTAACGGCCAATGATCTGTTGTTTTCCATTTTTTATCTTTGGTATGTTAAAATATTTTAGCAAAGATAATATTATTTTGTTAATGTTAGTGCCATTACGCCCGTACCGGGATCAGGATCCGGATCAGGAGGTTGTGCAAGCAGGATGGTTGATGAAGAAATGATGAAGGTAATTATGAATATTTTGAATATTTTTTTCATGACTTTATTCTATTTGAGTTGTGAGTAGTTTTAATTGAGGAATACCTTTTTCGTTATGGTACTGCCATTTGACGTGACACTGATCAGATAATATCCCGTCTGTTGAATGGTCATTTGTTGTGTATTCCCTGATAATTTTCCTGTTGCTATTAATTGGCCGCTTAAATTGTATATGCTGTATTCGCCTTCAATAAATTCAGGGGACTGAATGTTCACCTTGTGATTGTAAGCGAAAATATTCACGGTTTCAAGGACTTTGTCCTGCACGGAAGTTACTATGGAAAAATGAACCAAAAATCGCGCAGGGTCATCGGTTGTTTTATAGGTAAAACCATAACTGTCTTCTGCAAGGTTTGTCATTTCCCCCGTTGTAAGGTCTTCAAGCCATACCTCACTGATTTGGTTGATTTCCAGGACAGAAATAGAATATTCCCCATCCATCCCACATAAAAAATGAAGGGGCAGACTTTCCGGAGCTGGAATTATATTAACTGCATATTTTACATCTCCCTGGGTATAGATTTGCGGTATCTCTGTGCTGGCAGTTAACTTTTTATAAGCATCATACTGTCCGTCAAAAGAGGTGGTTGCATCCTCCATGAATCGTATAACGACCTCATCTGTCCTGCCATTACCACTGGCAACCAGTTTGACATAGTCGGTTATTTCACTGCTGTTTTTTAACAAAGGTTCCGGTGAATTCACCCGGACTTCATCATCCATTTCCAGTGTTCCGGTTGTGCTGCCATCGTCCGTAATACTAACAAAAAATCCCTGTCCTTCAGCGATGTAATTGCTTCCTCCGTTCGTGCTTCCACCAAATTCACTCCAGCTTGCCCAGAGCCCGTCATTAATAATATAAATAGTCTCATCTATATTTGTTTTGGTCCAGCCGTTGAATGCATCCCAGTCAATTGTTGAAGGGTACGGATTGCCGACCATATTCCAGCCATTATCCGGGCCGGGGGCACTACGGGTCAGATCATCCCTCGAATAGTACCCGTAATTCAACTCGCCGGAATAGGTGTTGAAAAAACCGGATTGATCGTCGTCAAACCATACCATATAACCTGTCATATCTTCTAATATGTAAAGCTGATCGGTTATATAAATATAGCTGTTTGTAGGCTCATCAAAACGGGTGAGATAAACATCCGGGTTGCCGCCCCAGTAAAACACATCTGCATATTGGTCAAATACCGGTGAAGAAACCATTTGCCACTGCCCACCGGTGATAAAGGTGTCCACATAGGCACCATTGCCGGTCAATAGGTTTTCGTTCCCAAGTATTGAACCGGCCCCGCTATACGGGTCTGTTTCAATAAAAAGGATGTCACATTCACCATAGTCGCCTGTTAAATCAGGATAATTGCTCATTCCTGACGGGATGTAAACAGTGGTGAGATCATCGGGAACTATCCCGTTATCCCAGTTGGCTGTATTATTCCAGTCTTCGTCGTCATTGCCGGTCCAGGTGGCAGGGTCTTGTGCCGTAATTATATTGCTGAAGAAAAACAGCAGGATTGAAATACCGAGCACTCGTAGTTTTTTAGTTTTCATAAGAATAAGTTTTAATAAATTTCTGATATATATACATCGTGATTATCGGAAAATGTCATCAAGAAATTTAATTTGGGTAATAGAATGAATATTTAATCGCTTTATAGTGTGGCTACCAACAGAAGGGGGCAATAATGACACCTCCGGATCTACCTCGCCAACATCATTGTCTTGGTGAAATGGCCTGATTTCGTATTCAGTTTGTACATATAAATTCCGGCGGGCAATCCTTTGGCATCAAATTTAATTTTGTGCTCTCCGTGGGACAGAGGCTCATCCACCAAAACGGCTACTTGTTTTCCATACAGATTGTAAACTGTCAACTGTACGGTTTCCGTCTTTTTCAGGGTAAAGGCGATTTGGGTTTGCCGGTAGAACGGATTGGGGTAATTCTGTTCGAGAAAAATCCCATCCTCCCCGTGATTTATCATTCCCGTCGGGCTGAAGACAATTTTAAAAACATCACTGTTTTTGTCAAGAGAAAAGCCCGCTGTGCTCGTTGTGCCATTTTTTGTGATCTTCACCTCGTAATCACCCAAAAACCCGCGGCTTTGCATTTCCCCGTTTGCGTTGGTCATGCCTTCTTCCTTTGTCCACCACTGATTGTAAACAAGGTCAATAAACTGCGCACCCGAAGGTTTTAAGCTCCAGTCGTCCCTGAACATGGGCGAATCGTCAAGCCAGTGGATTTTCTCCCAGTAACCCCACATCATAAAACTTTTTACGGCCGGATGACTGAAGGCGATAGTCAACAAATCACGCATGTACTCACCCCCCATAAACTCCTCCACATCTTTTGCATCATATTCCGAAATGCTGATTTCTTTCCCGTTTCCCATGGCTGCATATTCATCAATGATTTCGTAAACCAGTTCGGGTGGCGCCAGCGGATAGCTAACATGTCCTTCGAAACCAAGCCCGTCAACGTCACCGCCGTTTGCGTCAATGCTTTCTACGATTTCCGTAAAACGTTCCTGGGTATTCATATCCATTCCGCTATTGGAAAGGATGTTGTATTCGTTGATATATAATTTTGCGGAAGGATCGGCCTGATGCGCTGTTTTAAACCATTCGGCATATTCATCAATGTCGCCAAAAATATTTTCCAGGTCGGTTTCGTGTGCCGCCTCGTTGATCACATTCCAGTCAACCATTCGTCCTTTAAACTGCGGGTGGCCAACGATAGATTGAATGTGATTGTTTATGCGCTGCCTGATGTATTCTGCATCGTTTTGATTTTCTTCAATGTCAGGGGGCAGGCGGTTAAAACGCGGCCAGACCAGCACATGTCCGCGGACTTGTGTGTTGCGCTCTTTCAGCCAGTTAAAGAAATTGATGGTGTGCTGTTGCCCGTTGCCCGGCCAGTAAGGGTCTTCCCAGGTTGACCAGCGTAACTCATCGGCGATAACCGCCCAGTTAAACGCGTTGCCACCGCCATCAAGGTTTTCGAAAGTGTTGTAATAGGTATTGAGTTCTTCCTGCGAGAGTGCAAACTGATGTTCAAGCCGCTCCGGCACCAGAACAGCAGTGCCAAAACCAAAGGCATGACGCAACATCCTGATTTCTATTTCGGCATCCGGGACGGGCTGGTCATTCGCATCAACTACGAGGAGTTGAATGTCTGCTTTCCGGTGGGTTTCGATGCGTTGCTCCGCCTCTGCCCTCCAGGCTGCGCCGGATTCGCGGCCTTCATAGTCCAGATCAAAGCTTGATTTAGGAAGCTCTTCCACCGTATATTGATCACCGTAGTTAATCAGTGCCACACCCCCGATTTCTGTCACCTGTATCTGATCGCCGAGGTGTAATTTGTACCATGAAGATGGCATGTCCACGGCGACACTAAAGGGAATCATCCACTGTTGCCATTCTTCTGTCGAAATTTGTTTTTTTGAAAACGAACGGGTATAGGGAGACCCACCCAGTTCGTAGGAATGACGGACAAACCCCTTGCCCCTTTCCCCGCTGATGCCCCGCACCCAGAAAATCAGTAAGAGTACGTCATCTTTTGAAATTGCATTTTCAGTACCAAACTGAAGGGAATGGTCCCAATAGTTTTCGGGACGGGTGGTGGTGGTCAGGCGAAAACCTTTGGTAAACGGCATTTCTTCAATTTCGATCCAATCTTTGTCAACCCCCGAAGAAGCATAGGCAGTTGACATAGGCGCATCTTCATTGTCACCGAAAGCCCAATTACCGCCTGTTAACCCATATTCGGTTTCGAGTTGATCGAGTATCCAGTCGTGGTATGCATCCTGCTGTGAAAATACAGGTTTGGAAAATTGAAGAACGAGGAAAGTGATGAGCGAAAAAACTAGACAAGAGTTTCTTGATAAACTCGTATTCTTTAAGGTAGCTGCTGAAATCATAGGATAAGATTTTTTATGAAAAACTGGTATCACCTTTACATCGGACAGATTGAAATATGTCATCAAAAGATATTGATTTATGGAGATAAGGTTATTTCGGACACCAACCTTTAGATTTGCAAAAGGAGAATTTGAGTTGTTTCCCGATCCGCCGGGTTTTTTTCAACCCGGCGGATCAAAAGTAATAGACCCTAATAATCCTTTCGAATGCTCACATTTTAACACTTCATCCGATGTTAAATGGAAAGCATGAATTTGCAGCTGGAATTCCAGCGATTTCATTTCATTAAATGTTTAACCATCAATATCAGATCAAAATGAGACTAATACTTATTGTTTCTTTTTTACTGTCGCTTGGAAGTTTATCAGCTCAATACGTGAGTGGGTTTCAAGTGGAATATTTTTATGGCAACTTGCCAGGCGCAAAAGTTGAAGCCATGGGCATGGCCGATGCTGCCGTTGGTGGAACTGTGGCCTCGTCCTTTTTTAATTCAGCCGGTTTAGGCGGGATTGAAAAACAAGAGGTTTATCTTTCAACATCAGCACCCTATTACGTATTAAAAAACAGCAACTATTGGTATGCCGGTTATGCACGAAGAATCATTCCACGCATTGTCGCCGCTTTTAGTGTAAATAATTTCACTATAGGTGAAACTACTTTTGATGTTAATATTGGAGATCAAAAATACCCTGTTACAAAAGGCCTTACTTCCAATTATGCTTTATCAGTGGCCGGAACTCCATTGAAAGGCTTATATATTGGTTTCAATTTCAATTTGTTCCGCTGGAAACTTTTCGATGATGTAAGCGCGGCTGCGACCTTCAATATTGATGGTGGATTGCTTTACAAGCTTGAAATACGCGACCTTGAAAAACTAAGGCATCATGCGCAATTTGGGGTAAGTGTAAACAATTTCACGGGCAGCAAAATAACCTGGAAAGCACCTGACGGGAGTCAGGCAGCCAATGACCTCCCCTTAATCGGGCGGTTTGCGGCAGCCTATTTTTTCGGAACTGACATCAACCTGCCGGTAGCAGGTATCTATAAAGACCTGTCGTACAGCAGGGCGTGTTGGTGTTGGTGGTCATTTAAGATGGGATAGCGACAAAAGAAGTGGGCAAAGGGTTCAAAAATTGAGCCTGGCTGTTACCGGGATTCCTTCTTATGTTTATTCCGCAAATACCAGCCCGGGGGGCATTTATGGGACGCTGGGTTTGAGGCTGACATACGCCCCGGTTATTTTTGCCACACAAAGTGGAGACTGGAATTTCTTCCCACAACACAAGTTTGAAGGCGGGATTGCCGGTACCTTTACCGATTCCCGTGATGGTAAAACCTACATAACTGTTGCACTCGGTGAGCAGACCTGGCTTTCTGAAAATCTAAATTTTGAAACTTCCGGCTCTACAAGGGTTCTTAACAACAATGGCAATGTTTATGGCAGGTTATATACATGGCAGTCGGCACTTACTGCCTGCCCCAGTGGCTGGCATTTGCCAAGCGATGAGGAGTGGAAAACACTTGAGTTGTGGTTACACATGCTCCAAAGGGAGGCCGATGCTGTCGGTTGGCAGGGCACTATCCAGGGCTGGTGGTTAAAAGGTATGATGGATTGGGGAAATGGTGGTCAGGGAGGATCACAAAGATATATCTTTAATGCGTTGCCGGCTGGTTACATTAATGAGGATGGAGGTTTCTCCTCATTTCTTTCAGAATGGCAAATTCTGTTCCGTGGCTGATTTGCTTACTATTCCAATTATCAATACTAAGCGCGATTAAAATACCAATAACGATGAGCACAATTTCCCCAATCACATAAATCAGGTATTTTGTAAATTTATTTTCTGCCAGAAGCCGTTGGCGGATTTTCCGGATAAATAGTATCATTGTATGGTACAGTTTAAAAAACATGGGTATAATTACAACAGTCTTCTCATTATCAGGTAAACAACTAATCCTGACAAGACAAGAACGCCAGATAACCATAATAACCAGTTGCGCGAACTTGAAATAGGAACCGACGAGGTATCGCCGATCAGGATTAACCCCGCCCAGTATTTCGGAGAAAGCGCCCTGCCGTTTTCTGTTTTTAAATACTCCAGCTTGGCTTGTTGCAGGGCTTTATCTTTAGGCAGACCTGCTGACAGCCGGTCATAAAACAGCTTTACAATTTGCGAGCTGGACTTCTCATCAATCTTCCACAAACTGGTTAAAATGCTTTGGCTGCCGGCATAATGAAAAGCGTGTGCCAGTGAAATCATGCCTTCACCCGGCTGCCAGGTCGGTTTTCCGGTTTCGCAGGCTGTAAGTATGGCCAGGTTTGATGACAAATTACAGTTGTAAATTTCGAAGTTGTTTAAAGTCTCCGTAATAAAATAATTGAAAAAGCAAGTAATATTAAACCTTTCCAGTGCAAATCATTTGTTTCAAAACGTACTAAAATTGCTTTAAAAGCATCAAGCCAGGCATTCGTCC
>CAJVWU010000131.1 GCA_913009755.1 uncultured Bacteroidia bacterium | reverse complement strand
TTAGCTTGACAACACAAAAATAACAACCATCTTTTTAGGTGGCTAAAACTGTTGAAAAAAACTGCAACCATTTTGTCCACTTGGAACAATGCTGTTGAAAAGTGCAACCATTTTGTCTATTATACCTCCTTCCACCATTCCAAATATATCGTATATTAAAAAAAGCGCGCTACAGGTGCTATTCAAAGCCACCTTCTTAGAGGGTGGCTTTTTATTCCGAGTATCTTTTACGAAATTCTGCTG
The DNA here is from genome assembly GCA_913009755.1 of uncultured Bacteroidia bacterium. Lineage (GTDB taxonomy): Bacteria > Bacteroidota > Bacteroidia > Bacteroidales > F082 > JAADID01. The sequence continues at coordinate 6,422 of CAJVWU010000131.1, read as the reverse complement.
CTGCGGCTTTTCTTCTGGCAACATCTTCCGGATTTGATTTGCCGATGAACCATTTGTGCATCTCACTGTTCAATATTTCATCCAACAATTTTTGCACATTATCCGCCTGCGCCGTCATGCCCTTTTTTCTGGCTTCTTCAATCAGTTCTTTTATTTCGGGTATCATTTCCATATAGAACCTGTCGGCAACTTCAAAATTGCCATGCCATTGAGTATAATCGGGCCCCATCATGGCTGCCCCCATTCTGGCGCGTCTTCCCTCGTGATGCCACAGGTAGAAATAGGTCCATTCAATTTTTTCATCGAAAGGGATTGAAGTTATCAATCTGTCTGATTTTAAAGCTTTCATCAAAGCAAGGGCCGGCTTGCCAAACTTATCGTTGTACAGGTACACCTGATTATCATATTGAGTGTAAAAATTAAGTATATAGTCCTTCGTATGACACTGGGAACACACGTCCTGCATGTTCTTACGCCGTTGTTCCCAGGTAAGGAAATCTTCAGGTAATGGTTTCCCCAATGCTTTGTATTTAGCCTGTTGCGCAGCATCAATTTTTTCAGAAACTTTAGGCCTCAGGGTCCAGCTAATCCTGTCGCCAACATCATGTGTTACGGGTTGGTCAGGTGTTGCACTCATGTGGCATGTTGCACAGGTGGGGGCGGCAGAATAGTCCTGTCCTACAATCCACGGTTGTGCATCAAGGTTCATTTTTTCACGATGTGCGCGAAAATTAATGCCATGTTTGGATTCATTATAAATTTCCAGTTGAGGGTGGTCGGGTCCCAGGTGACATCTGCCGCAGTTTTCCGGCTGTCGTGCCTGGGCAACTGAGAAATTGTGCCTGGTATGGCAGGCCGTACATGATCCTTTTGATCCGTCCAGGTTGATGCGCCCCATACCAGTATTTGGCCAGGTTTTGGGATCAAACAGCAGCACACCATAATCATTGTATTTGGGCTTGCCGTTTTCATCGGTTTGAATTTGCACCCTTGAACCATGACACTGCCAGCAGCCGGAGGCGGCTGCGGGATTTGCGCCATCCCTGAAAGTAGCACTTCCTTCAACGACTTCTGCCAGCACATTGTCCAGCGATCCCATGATCATCCCGGCATCGGCATGATGGCTGGTGGTAAATTGTTCGGCTTCATCCTGGTGGCATTCAGCGCAATCTTTCGGGGTGACAATTGTTGCAATAAACTGACCTTCGTGCTCATAGCCGTCAATATCCCCTTTTTTGGCCTGGTGACAATCTAAACAACCGACATCTGCCTGGGCGTGCTTGCTGTTACGCCACTGTTCAACAATTACTTTTCCGATGCCTTGTTTCCCATGACAACTGATGCAGTGTTGCGTCCCCTTGTCAACGAGAAGGGATGGGCCGGTATCCGGCTTGGCACACTGTACCTTTTCGGCTGACGCTGTAAATAAAACCACCATTAATAAAAGGCTCAATACGCCAATAATCGTTCTTTTTGTTTTTAAAATTGTTTTCATTTTTTTATGTTTTTATTTATTTTTTTTTGTTGTCAGAATTGAAGAATGTAGGCTTGAATGTAAGCATGATCCATGCCCAGGTATTGGAGTTCTTGTAAAAATCCCCTGATGCATTTGTCGGGTATTTTACCACTTGCATGGTTTCCGTTGCAAACATCTGCGAATAACCACCCTGGATGTTTACACTTTTTGATACGGTATATTTTACTAAGAAGTCAAGTTCGGTACCGAGCCCACTGCTGTAGTCCTTAACTGATTGATTGTTTACATTCAAGCTGGATACTGTGGCGGCGGCCATGAAATAATGGGGCTTAACCCCAAAATTCCATTTCTTAACTTTGAACATCAACGGAATGTAAAGATCAATCAAACCATTCTGGCCGGTGTAATTCCCTACATAGAAATAATCCATCCATCCGTTGAACTTGTGGTTTGTCCCATAGAAAGGGGTGAATGAAAAATCCTTGCGGCCTGTCCGGTTCTGATCAACAGTGGAAGTGCCGGATAAATATTCGCCACCAATACCCAGGTTAAATACTTTGCCAATCTGAATGTAAACATTGGCTGTAAAGTAAAAAGCCTGTAAGTCGTTGTTCTTCCCGTTTTTTCCTCCCTGATAATAGAATGCACTGTTGGCTTTTATTTTTTCGCCGGCAAATGTATAGCGTGCGCCAACCGTTTGACTGTAAGCAATTTTCTCGTCATATTTGGCTGTATTTGCATCAGCATCATAAGGTAATCCGTTGTTCAGGAATAAAACACTTAACCCGGATTTGCCAAAATTGCCATGATAGTGCAACCATTGAATGGTTTTGTAGTTTTTATTGGTATAGGCCACTTTGTACAAAGATTCCTGCATCGCATTGTAAGCAAAACCGGCATCAAGAATATGGTCCTTGCCAAAAAAGAATTTAAATATTGCAGCATCATGGCTGCGTGCCTGCTGTGCCCAGCCTACATTACCAAAAATACGGTGGTCATCGTAGATGATCTCCATCCGTCCCACTTTTATGCTCAGTATTTTTGCAAGCTTTAGCTGTGCCCAGGCTTCGTGAACGGAAAATCCATAAACATCGCCTTTGTTCAACTGGTTGACGTCACCCCAGACCCTGACATCCTGTAAGCTTAAATAAGCCTTGAAGGTGTTGTTGGAAAAATAAGCGTTTAAACGTGTCCGTTGGGAAACAAAGTTGGCTGCACCGGCATCGTCGGGGAACAGGGTTTTATAACCGTGACGGTATTCATACCTGGGCCTGATCTCTGCAGATATTTTAACAGATTGGGCAAGCATGTCAGCGACAATAAAAATCAATGCCCCGGTTACTAAAAAGGAGTAAAAAAATTTGTTCATAGTTGTTTGTTTAATGATAAAAAAGAATTTAAGGTATTAAATTCCGAAATAAAGGTTCAAAATTAATGATAAACGAAATATATTTTCCAAAAAAACAGAAAAACCGGAAGATTTAGAATTTTTCTAAATTACCGAAAAATCAATTTTCCCGATATGCATACCACCTTTAACTCTTTTGGGTTTGTTTACTTAAATTGTCAGGATGGCCCCATGCATGATTTTTTTTATAAATTTGTCATAATACAAATGTTTATTTAATAATCCTGCAAAGGTGCTGCTTCCCTAAGAAACGGTGAATGAAAACAACCGTCCGCAGTGAAGTATAAACCAACAATGAATAAAAAACAAAAAAGTCCGTGGAAATCGGATCAACGATTTATTGATGCTGATACGAAAAACCTCAGCTTAATATTTTATGCTTTTGTAGTCGGAGCAATTGCGGGAGCCATAGGTTCAATTTTCCGGCTTACACTATCTTACATTGATATTTTCAGGGACAGGTTGTATGCAGGCACCGGCAATTCGGGGATCATCAGTTGGGTGTTGCCGTTGTTGTTTGGGGTTATCGGAATTAGTGTTGCATTATTGTTAGTGAAAAAATTTGCCCCCGAAACTTCAGGAAGCGGAGTTCAGGAGATTGAAGGCGCTTTGGACGAAATAAGGCCTTTGCGCTGGAAACGGGTATTGCCTGTAAAATTTATTGCGTCATTGTTTTCGTTGGGAAGCGGTTTATTGTTAGGCCGTGAAGGGCCTACCATCCAGATTGGCGCTAACGTTGGTAAAATGATCAAGGACATTTTCAGGCATCCTGATAATAAAACCAACCCCCTGGTTTCGGCGGGCGCGGCTGCCGGACTTGCAAGTGCTTTTAATGCACCCCTTGCAGGAATAATATTTGTTATTGAAGAAATGCACGGGCATTTCAGATATACTTTTTTTTCTGTGGCAGCAATTATGGTTGCCTCGGGTACGGCCGATTTTGTGGTGAGGATGTTAGTCGGGACTAGTCCCGTAATTAAAATGATGGTTTTCCCAAACCCGCCCTTATCAGGTATATGGTTATTTATACTTCTCGGCCTGTTATTCAGTTTAGTGGGGTATGTATTTAATAAACTGTTAATATTATCATTGAATTTTTTTAGTGATTTGTCGAAAAATGCAATGATCCTTGGTGCGGTTGTTGCAGGACTGGTTATTGTAATTGTGGGAATATTTCATCCGAAAATGATTGGCGGTGGTTACAACACAATCAGAACGGTGCTTGACCATTCATTTACCCTGAAATTTCTAATCGTTTTATTTGTTGGCAGACTGTTGCTAACAGTTTTTAGCTATGGTACGGGTGTGCCGGGGGGTATTTTTGCACCCCTGCTTGCCCTCGGGGTTGTTTTCGGAATGCTGTTCGGAAGTGTTATGCAATACTATTTTCCCGGCCTTGTTTCACATCCCGGTGTTTTTGCTGTGGCAGGAATGGCAGGCATATTTGCATCAACAGTAAGAGCCCCTCTTACAGGATTGGTGCTTGCAGTGGAAATGACATCAAACTTTGAACTGATTTTACCTTTGATAATTACCACCGCAACGGCATCGCTGGTTACGGCACAGCTTGGCAACCAACCCATTTACACAACTTTGCTGGAACGAACCAAAGCAATTAAAAAAGCCACCTAATGAGGTTTATGGGTTCGTTTAAAAAAAGGCGTAAAAAATCACTGAAACATTTTTATAAAATAAATTCCGCACCTAATTGTTATTAATTATCAATATAAAATCTGCACGTGAACGACTATCTTAGAAATAAGTAGTAATTTTGTAATTGCAATTAAATTATTTTGAAAACATGGATGCATCAATAATAAAAACAGAAAATTATAAAGGCTTAAGCCTCAGTAATAAATAACCGGGAAAATAAAACAGAACAGACAAAGAACCTGAGACACAAAATAAATTGAAGTCAACGCAGATTTGCGCAACACTCGGCAACCTGCCATGCCTGCCAACTGTACCCGCAAGGCAAATTAACGACCCGGATCATTTAAATATTTATCAGAAATAAAAAATATCTTATACAAAAACATTGATGAAAATAATCCTTATTTCTCCAACCACGGATGACAAAAGAAGAACGAATAAGGGACTTATGATTCCTCAACTTGCCCTTTATATTTTAAAGGGGTTAACCCCGCCGGAGCATGAAGTTAAAATTATTGAGGAAGAAACAGAGCCCATTGATCTGGATCAGGAGTGCAACCTGGTTGGAATAAGTTGCATGACGGCAAATGCACCGAGGGCTTACGAACTTTGTCGGGAATTTAAAAAAAGAGGGAAAACCGTTGTTCTTGGCGGTGTACATCCGACCATACTCCCCGACGAAGCCCTGCAACATGCCGATTGTGTGGTCGTTGGTGAAGCTGAAGGGGTTTGGGAAACACTGCTCAACGATTTCCGGAACAATGAGTTGAAAAGAAAATATTATAATCCGACACCTGATTTAGGAAAATATGTTCCAAAAGATTTCAGCAGGATAACCAGGAAAAGGCTTTTTCATCTTGTTCCCATAATGACAACACGGGGTTGCCCTTACAACTGTGATTTTTGCTGTGTTACAAATCTTTTTGGAAAAAAAATGAGGCACATACCCATTGAAAATGTTGTCAGGGACATTCGGGAATCCGGTGCAAAGAATTTCATGTTTCTCGATGATAATATTATTGGCCACCCTCAATATGCGAAAGAATTGTTCAGGGCAATCAAACCATTAAAAATCAAATGGGTAGGACAGGCTTCCGTATCATTGCTGGTAAGGGATGGTGCCCTGATGAAACTGGCGGCAGAAAGCGGGTGCAAGGCACTGTTCTTCGGAATTGAAAGCGTGTCTGAGGAACAGCTAAAATCAATGCATAAGGCAATTAAGGATATTGAACATCTGGAAATGGCCTTGAAAAAAATTAAAAAAATGGGCATTCTTATCCATGCATCAATGGTCTTTGGGTTCGACAGCGACAAAAAAGAAATATTTGATGATACCGTCCGTTTCTTAATTAAAAATAAAGTCAGTACCGTTTCTTTCAATATTCTGACCCCTTATCCCGGGACTAAAATTTATGAAGACCTGAAAAGAGAAAACCGGTTGACAACCACAAACTGGCGGTATTATGATCATAATACAGTGGTGTTCAAGCCCAAAAATATGACACCGTATGAACTCCAGATCGGTAAATTTAATGCAAGAAAAAAGTTTTATAAAAGATGGTCGGTGCTGAAACGCTTACCAGGTAACCTGTATAACCCCTTAATTTATTTTGCCACCAATTACGGACACATGAAACAGGTAAAAGTTGAGGGAAAAAGAATAGAAAAACTAAAGTCGGAATTATTTGAAACCAATCATGAATGATAAAACCCGACCGGCAACAAAGACATTTTAACAACTGCAGGAAGACAAATATGGCTAATTCCTATTTTGATGCGCTAAGCAAAATGAATCTTGACCCTATAGAGGAAAAAGTCTGAATTTCTTGCCCCATAATTAACATTGATAAAACGTTGTAGATTCTGATTAAGAGCTTCAGCTTT
>CAJVWU010000130.1 GCA_913009755.1 uncultured Bacteroidia bacterium | reverse complement strand
GAATGCCTGGCTTGATGCTTTTAAAGCAATTTTAGTACGTTTTGAAACAAATGATTTGCACTGGAAAGGTTTAATATTACTTGCTTTTTCAATTATTTTATTACGGAGACTTTAAACAACTTCAATAATAATAATTAAAATAATAAAATAATTTTTGTAATAATAGTTGTTTTCTATATATGGTACACTTTATTATAACACAAATAAATAGAAACACATCAAATACTGTTAACATGAAATGTGAACATTTCATTGCTTAAGTCCTGTTATCACAAAATTTAATTAATCGTAAGTGTCTTGGTTTTTGTGTTGTATGAATATTTGCCAAACCGTTTCATCAAACTATCACCGAAAACCAGTCCGTAACGGAGTTTGTAATTTACCCTTATTTTAACATCTTTCACTGTTTTGTTGGCAATAGTGATTTCCTTAAAATTGATAATCGCACGATTGGCAATGGTGTTGTTGGCCAGAATTTTTTCAGGATCACCTTCAAAATTCTCTTTGCTGATGGCACCCCATTTCAACAAGTCAAGTGCCTTGTCAAGTGATATCATGGGTTCGGAGCCTTTGTCGTAGGCAAATTCTTCGTTGTATCCATTGATAATACAGGTGGAGATGTAAATCCCAGTTTTGGGTTCGGTGGTAAACCTTACGGTGTTGTCTTCCGGGTTTAAAAGAATATTTACATTTTTGATGTCAATATTGGTGGCCTGGGGTACATAATCTTTTCGCAGCACCCTGAATTCCGTTCGGCGGTTCAACTGGTGTGCCGCTTCTTTTTCGGCAGTAGAAGGCAACGAATTAATGAAATCATCATCCAGCACGGTCCCTTTTTTGAACAGGAAACCATCACGGACTATATCCTTTTTCAGGACACGTGGCACGTGCTCACCGTATCCTTTGGCAACCAGTCGGTTGGGTTCAATTCCCCGCATAATGAGGTAGTCAACAACTGATTGGGCACGTTTTTGCGACAGGATGTCGTTGCGTTCCTCGGTGTCGCGTGTATCCGTATGGGAAGCTATTTCAATAACCAGGTTGGGATTATCCCGGAGGGTCTGAATAAGTCCCTGGAGTGAGTCCTGATACTGGGGCTTGAGGTTCCATTTGGCCAGGTCGTAAAGTATTTCGGGTAAAACAACAGGCTCTTCGGGAATGGGTTGTAACATAAAATTTTTTTCAAAATCTTTGCTGAATTCAACACCGGCCGTTGTGATGGTCCCTTTGCTGTTGAAATAATTGGGTTTTGAAATGATGATATCGAATGTTGTATTTGGCTCCAGTTGGCTTTTGCCAAAAGTATAAAACCCGTTTTCGTTGGTTCGTGTAGATACCGAAATCCCGTTTGATCCTACCAGCCTGACATTGGCATCTTCGACAAACATCAGTGTCCGTTCGTCTTTGACGGTTCCCGAAAGGGTGAATTCCAGGGGGGGTTCAATGAAATACCAGATGTCTTCTTTTCCACGTGTGCCTTTACGGTTTGAACTCAGGTAACCGTTTTCTTCTTCGGAATGGAAAATGATGCCGAAGTCGTCCATATTAGAGTTGATGGGGTATTTCATGTTTTTGGGTTTGCCCCAGTTGCCTGAAGTGTCAATGGTTGATACAAAAATATCGAGCCCGCCCATTCCGGGATGTCCGTCGGAAGCAAAATAAAGGGTGGTGTCATTCCGCAGGTAGGGGAACATTTCGTCACCGGAGGTGTTGATCACGGGTCCCAGGTTCAGCGGCCTGCTGAAGGGTTTGCTTTTTGAATCCCTTAAAGCCACCCAGATGTCCCTGCCGCCCTGTCCGCCTTTCCGGTCTGATGAAAAATAGATGATCAATTCGTTTTCGCTAACCGATGGCTGCCCCACCGTAGAAAGTGTGTCAACCCCTTTGATATCAACTATCTCGGGTTTTCCCCAGTTTCGTCCGGTTCTTCTCGACATAAAAATCTGGCATCCTGATTCCTGGTTCTGGGTATTTGGGCAACGGGTAAAATAAATGGTGTTGAACTTGCTGTTTAACTGGGCAGAACCTTCATTGGCCTTTGTATTTATGGTTTCCGATTTATCAAACAGGGTCGGGGTACTCCATTCCCCTTTGCGGTCAATTTTGGCAGTCCACAGGTCCGAAAAATTCTGGTCCGTCCATTTGTCAACTTCCTTGCCTGTGGATCCATCGCGCGAAGAGGTAAAAACAAGTTCGTTGTAGTTATCATTCATAAATGCAGGTGCAAAATCGGATTCCCTGGAGTTGATATTTTTTACATCGGTCACCTCGTATTTCGATGGGTTTTCAATCCATTCGGGGATTAGCTTTGTTATTTCAGCCCCTTCTTTTCCACGCGGGTCATTGGGTGCCCGTAAAGCATAGGCATTGTATTGTTCGATGGCTTTATCGTATTTTTTGTTGATCTTGAGCATCTCGGCATAATACAATAATATTTCCGGTTGTTTTTTATCCCAACCATTGGCGATCAGCCGTTTGTACGAAATCTCCGCCCGTTTGTAATTGCCTGTCATCCGGTAGCAGACAGCAAGCTGTGCCGTTATCCTGTTTTTTTCTTCTTTATTTTTCTTGACCTTTGTGTAGGCTTTTTTGTATTTGTCAATGGCCTCCGAATATTGTTGTTTCGAAAAAGCATCATCCGCACTTTTAGTCGGGCTACGCTGTGCCATAACTATTCCGCTCATCATTATCAGGAAAAAAAGAAGGATTGTTTTATGCGCCATGTTGCTCAGGAATTGTCTTTTTGTACCTCTTTCCAATTTCATCAAACGTATTTTTATTGGTTTTATTTGACCTCACCGGTGGATTCTTCCACGGTTCCTTTTGGGGTTTCTTTTTTTGTTTCAGGTTCTTTATTTTTATCTGATAACTTTTCTGTGCCTATATTTTTATCGGGAGCCAGGTCTTTTTCTATTTTGGCTTTGTATTCTGCCAGCTTTTTCTCCCGATCCTGTTTGTCGGCTTCACGGTTTATCTCTGTTTTTATGTCTTCGGAGGCCCGTTTGATCTCGTTGATAAATTTACCAAGCCCCCTGGCCAGCTCCGGTATTTTGCTTGGCCCGAAGATGATAAATATAGCAATAACGATCAACATGATCTCACCGGAACCCATATCGAAGAAAAGTAATTCCAACGCTTTCTTTTTTTTATAGAAGCAAAATTAACAAAAAATGAACTGGTAAAAGGAATGAAAATAATGAAAAGGATTGCCCCGGGCAAAAAGGTGATATCCTTCCGTTACACGATTATGTCTTTGAGAACTGCCAAAAAAAAAAAGAAACTGCTCCTTTTGGGGCAGACCTTTTTTATTTTATTGATGGATCTACTGTAAACATAAAATAAGGCTGTCTCAATTACTTATGAAACAGCCTCTTGGTTTGAAGTCAACGATTTAACTTTTTTTCTTTTTATGGGTTGTTAACTTTTCTGCCTTTTGTTGCATCTCACGTTCCTGTTTGTCACCCTTAAGTAAATCATAAGTTAAAGGTGCTGCCGTAAAAACAGATGAGTAGGTACCAATGAGAATACCAATCAATAAAGCAAAAACAAAGCCCCTGATCACTTCACCGCCGAAGATAAAAATAACCAGTAATACCACCAATGTGGTACCCGATGTGTTGAGGGTACGGGCCAATGTACTGTTCAATCCGTTGTTCATGTTTGTCTTCAACGAATGTTTTGGAAACAGGTAATTGTATTCACGGATACGGTCGAAAATGATTACCGTATCGTTAATGGAATACCCGATGATTGTCAGGATCGCCGCAATAAAAGCCTGGTCAACTTCCATGCTGAATGGAAGTATCCCGTAAAACAACGAGAACATGCCCACCGTTATCAGGGAGTCGTGGAACAAGGCAATGACGCCCGAAACACCATATTGCCATTTCTTAAACCGTATGGCAACATAAATGAAGATAATGATCAGTGCAAAGGCAATGGCAAAATAGGCTTTTGTTCGGATATCGTAAGCAATGGTCGGGCCGATTTTTTGGGAACTCAGTATCCCCAATAATTTGTTTTCTCCTTCGGTGTCGGTGGAAAAATCGGTGTACGAGAGGTCAGTTTTAAAGAAGGTGGCAGTCCCATCGTATAATTTCGTCTGAATGATTGAATCAACTTCCTTGTTTTCCTCATTGATCATATATTTTGTGGTCACCTTGATCTGGCTGTTGGGGCCAAAGGTTTTTACTTCCGGGGAATCACCATTAAATTCTTTTGTCAAGGCATCCCTGATGGGTTGTGTTTGTACATCTTTATCAAAACGAATAACATACGTCCGGCCACCGGTAAAGTCAATTCCGAAGTTAAGGCCTTTGGTAAACAATGAACCCACGCTGATAAGAATAAGGATGGATGAAAAGATGTAGGCTTTTTTACGCATGGCAATGAAATCAATGCGGGTGTTGGACAGCGTATTGGCCGTAAACTTATTGGAGAAGTTAATTTTATAGTTTTTCTTGAGCATCCAGGTAAAAATGAGCCTGGAGACAAAGATCGCGGTAAACAGGGATGACAACAGGCCGATGATCAGGGTGGTTGCAAATCCCTGGACAGGCCCTGTCCCGAATATATAAAGAACAATTCCAGTCAGCAAGGTGGTTACGTTACCGTCAATAATTGCAGAATAGGCATTTTTATATCCATCGGTAATGGCAAGCCGGAGTCCTTTTCCGGCTCTCACTTCCTCTTTAATACGCTCGTAGATAATTACGTTGGCATCCACGGCCATACCCAGCGTAAGCACGATACCGGCCATGCCTGGAAGAGTAAGTACGGCTTTCAGGGAAGCCAGGATACCGAAAATAAAGAAAATGTTGGATAACAGGGCAATGCTGGCAACGAGTCCTGCACGGTTATAATACACAATCATATAGGCCAGTACGAGGATGAATGCCAATACGAAAGAGTCCATTCCGTCTTTTACCGCTTCACGTCCCAATGATGGGCCGACAACAGCCTCTTCAACAATTCTTGCCGGGGCGGGCAATTTACCTGCTTTTAGTATGTTGGCAAGGTCCTGAGCTTCTTCAAGGGTCATGCTGCCGCCCGAAATTGTTGACCGTCCGTTAGGAATTTCATCGTTAACATTTGGATAGGAATACACATATCCATCAAGGACTATGGCAACCTGGCGGCCAATATTTTCACCGGTGAGTCGCTTCCAGACTTTGGCTCCATGTGAATTCATCTGAAGATCAACCGTTACCATGTGGTTTTGGTTATAATCCTGTCTTGCATCAACAATTGCATCACCGCCCAGGGCAGCCGTATTATCACGCCCACTGGCTTTCAGGGCGACAAGATCGAGAATGTCGGGCCTGTCCGGGGCTGGTTTTACGGTCCATGCCAAAATCAGATTTTTTGGGAACAGGTCTTTAACCTCCTTGAGCATTTTGTTGATGCGGGCTGTATCTTTGATGGCTGCAGAACCTACCCTGGCATTTTCAGCAGGTATCATCTTGCCATCCTTGGTTTGAATATATGATGGCATCAGGTAGGCATAAAGCGGATATTTTTTTGCATACTCCTCAAAGTTGATGTTTTTCTCAGACTTTGCTGTTGTGTCGCTTGCGATTTCTTCCATTAATGATTTGCCACCCGTTGTATCCTGTTCTCCAAGAAGGGGGTTATTTTTATTTTTTGTTTCCCCGGCAGTACTTTTTTCGTTGCTTTTGGAAGATTGGTTCTTTTCAGCAGATGCTTGTGTTTTTTCCTGATGCGATTCTTTTTCAATGGCCTGCTCAGTTTTTAATTTCGAATTGGCCTCATCAAAATACTGGTAAAGTTCAGAGAAGTCATAGGTTTCCCAGAATTCGAGTTTGGCCGTCCCCTGGAGTAGTTTGCGAACACGTTCAGGGTCTTTTATCCCTGGCAATTCGATGAGTATCCTTCCACTTGTGGCTAGTTTCTGGATGTTTGGCTGCGCCACACCAAAACGGTCAATACGGGTCCTCAGAATCTCAAATGAACGGTCAATGGCACTATTGGCTTCTTTACGGATAACGGCCAGCACTTCAGCATTGGTGGAATTGGTGGTTATCCCCTTGTCTTTAAACTCATAAAGAAAGATTGAAGCCAGCCTGGCGTTGGGATCAATTTCGTTGAATGATTCCCCGAATAATGTAACGAAATCCTTAGTGCTGTTTTTTTGTTTCTCATGTGCCATCTTCATGGCCTTCAAAAAAACAGGGTCTTTGCTGTTGCCCGATAATGCCCGGATGATATCGTCAACCGATACTTCAAGGACAACGTTCATCCCGCCTTTCAGGTCAAGGCCAAGGTTGATTTCCCTCTCTTTACAATCCTTGTAAGTATATTGGTCAATGCCAATATTATAAATTACCATGTTGGCAATACTGTCGAGGTAATAATTCTGTCGGGCCCTGGCAATAGAGTCCATATAATATCCCCTCATTACTTCATCATTCCCGGCAAGTTGATCTGCCTGTTTTTGAGCAGTTTCGTTTACAGCATACGCTTTGGCGGCTTTTTCAGCCCGGTAAGTAACGAACGTGAAACTTAACTGATACAAACAAACTAAAGCAAAAGCAACGGCAAAAAATGTGATAGCTCCTTTGTTCTGCATTTGGTCTTAATTATTAATGGATTTTTACTTCAAAATTTTGAGGGTGCAAAGGTAGAATTTTATTTGAATAATACATTTTATAGACTAATAAAAGGGCTAAATTTTATTTTGATGTGCTGGACTAAATTTTACCTTTGATTGAAAAAGGTAAAATGGGAGAAGAATTGCATAAAAAGCTGATAGAATTAATTGCCCCGGAAGAGGTCAATAAACATTTTAA
>CAJVWU010000129.1 GCA_913009755.1 uncultured Bacteroidia bacterium | reverse complement strand
TTTGCCAATCATTATGCAGTTATTCGGTCTGTTATAGACACAGCCCTGAAAAATAATCAAAACGTTTTTAATGCACTATCTTGTTTGGCTACGCAAAACTTGATAGCTGCTGAGTAGTAACAAAAAATGATATGGGTAAAGACTTTCAATTGGAAAAAATAGTTGCTTCAAACCTATATGTTGAAAAAGGCAAAGTGAAAAGAAAAAAAATCAGCAAGAAACAAATTAATTCAGATACGGTATCACATAAATTGCGAATCCGTATTGAAGAGGGTCCGTTTAAAAAGAATTCAGTGGTCGAAATCATTATCAAGATTACGTCGCAATATTTCAATTCCATTAATCCGACTTTTAATACATCAGGTAACTTTGAAAGACATCTTACTCTCAGTATGCCATCAATTTTTGATTATACATATCCCACTGATCATTCAGTGTATAAATTGGAAGCCAGGGATAACGCCCCGCTTCAGTTATTGCAACTCCATCGTGAAAGCAGGGATTGGAATGGTGTTGTTGGAATATATGTGACTAACTGCACAACATATTCCTGGAAGGTATTATCTGATGGAGGCCCTTTACCTAATACCACTTTTGAGCTTAAGGGTTTGAGATTACCTTTAAACATTGATATTGGTGTACCCCGCACTGAACTTTATAAAATTGATGAATAACAAAAGCAAGGCTGATAAAAAATAAAGGGCTTAACAATAAACGTTCATCTCAGCTAATCCTGTAAGACCATTCGAATTGTAAATGGATAAAACAACTTTAGTTACCGGCGGAACAGGCCTGATTGGCTACAATATTATTTCTGCATTGCTGAAAAGGAAACGCAAAGTAATGGCCCTGGTACGTTCGCCCGAAAAGGGAAAAGAGCTGCTCCCTCCAGCAGTTGAACTCATTCAGGGAGACATCACTGATAAAGATTCATTGACGGGTGCCATGGAAAGTTGTGAAGTGGTCTTTGATGATCGCCCAAAAGGAACCGTTTATGAACGATCAAAACAAAAGGCTTTTCAAGTAGTTTTGGAAGGAATGGTGAAAACCATTCAATACCTTAAAAAAAATTAGATCTCTGAAATTATACAATACGAAACCGGAAATTCTGTTTTTGTATGAAACAATCAGGGTAAAGTAAATTTTAAGACCCTTCCAAACGATAAATATGAAAAGAATATTTCTATTGTCAACGTTGATCACTGCGCATCTCTGCGTCTCATTTCTAACCGGTTACGCACAAACAACAAATAACCCGTCAAAACCTGATACCATACAAAATAACATTACAAACGGGGAACTGAAAGGGCTGGTTCTTGACAGTGCAACGCAATCGCCCCTGCCTTATGCCAATATTTATGTTTTACACAAAAACAAAGGGGTCATCAGTAATGAGAAAGGCCTTTTCTCGATTTATGTTTCGGACCTGGAAAAAAACGATACATTACGTTTCCAGTACATCGGTTTTAAAACCAGGAATCTTACGATTGGTCAGTTGGACACTGCTTCCACCGTTTATTTAAAAGAAGATATAATCAATCTTAGTGAAACTTTAATTTTTGGCAGTGCACCCGACCCGGAATCCATTGTAAGAAATGTGTTAAAGTATAAAGATTCGAACTACAGGAAAACGACCTGTATAAGACAAACCTTTATTCGTGAAAGATACACCTCGGATATTGATGACATCAATTTCGATTACAAAAGAAGCTCAATATCAGACCTGAACAGGGAAACAATTGCCATGGCAGAGGAAAAAATCCCGAAACATTCTACTTCTTACACCGATTTTTTAGGAAATATTTATTCGTCAGAAAATGAGGACGACACCCTGAAGATTGACCCGATCAGAACGGTGTCCCTCAAAGAAAAAAACATTGCCGAAATGGAACAACTGGAAGATATTTTCAGACATGCTTTGTCCGGTACCGGTGAGGACGAGTACTGGAAAGTGAAAACCGGCATTTTCAGCCAAAAACTCGATCTCGCGGAAGAAGATACTATCCCGGAAAAAGATTCCATAAATGATAACGAAAGAAAACTGGAATATTTCACCAGAAGAATATCATATAACCTGAAATTCAGTTTATTGGAAAACAAAAACGACTGGGAATTCCTGTACAACACAGGCAGATATAACTATACACTGGCAGGTGGTACACGCGTGAACGGCGAAGATGTTTACATTATTGACTTTGAACCTGACAACAGCGGGAAATATATTGGCAGATTGTATATCACGGTGAACACATTTGCCTTGATCAGGGCTGATTATGAATATGCCCCGGGAAAAACCGGCACGAACATTCACCTCCTCGGTGTGGGTTACACTGAAAATGAATTCAGCGGATCAATCTATTTTGAGAAAAAAGATGACAACTATGTCCTGAGATACTTTTCCCGGAAAATGGGTTCTGATGCCAGTTTCGACAGGAACCTGGCACTGCTGAAAAAACGGAAGAGGTTTCTTTTTGATAAAAAGCTGAAGGAGATAAAAATAGGAGTTAATATTGCAGTCACTTCAGAATCATCAATTGAACTGCTGGTGCTTGATGAAAAGAAAATTACCCAGGAGCAGTTTGATGACTTTAAACAAAAAGAAAACATGCAAGTAATCTATGTTGATCAATTTAATGACAAATTGTGGAAAGGTTTTTCAATCATAGAACCCACAAAGCAGATGAGGGAATACAAAAAAGAAAAAAATGAAAATTGATCTGAAAGGCAAAAACATCTTGGTAACAGGGGCAAGCCGGGGCATTGGCCGGGGCATTGCGGAAGCATTGGGTAAATCAGGTGCCACGGTAGCTGTCCATTACCGCCAAAACAAAACCGCAGCAGAAGCGCTGGCAAAAGAAATTGGAAACGGATCACAAGCGTTCCGGGCAGACCTGGAAAACCCGGAGACAGGTGAGCGGCTTTTTCAGGATGTTGTCAATGCGTTCGGCCGCTTGGATGTGTTGGTGAATAATGCCGGTATTTTTCTCAATTCGCCTTTGGAAAGTGAAACATGGCTGGCCGGATGGGACAAAACCCTGAATGTAAATCTGCGGGCTGCAGCTATTTTAAGCCGGTTGGCTATCCTTCACTTTCAGCAAAGAGGCGGAGGGTGCATCATCAACATCTCCTCGCGGGCGGCGTTCCGGGGCGACAATCCCGAGCACCTGGCCTATGCCGCTTCCAAAGCAGGAATGGTTGCACTTACAAAATCCATCGCAAGGGGTTATGGAAAGGACGGCATTTTGGCTTTCCTGATTGCCCCCGGCTGGGTGAAAACCGACATGAACAAGGAAACCATTGAGCGGTACGGTGAAGAAGCCATCATCAAAGACCTTGCATTGAACAAACTGACCGAACCCAAAGACCTGGCACCCCTAATCGTGCTCCTTGCCAGCGGAATGGCCGACCACGCCACCGGAACAACCATTGACCTCAATGCGGGGAGCTATGTGCATTGATTGTCCCGGTATGGAAACACTTCCTGTTTTTACAAATTCCCGGCAAGGCGGTGCGGGGTGCTCAGACAGACAAAAACAGCCCTTCTTATTATTTAGCCTTTGTATAAAAAAGATTATTGTGTACCCAGGCTTAAAAATAATTTTATAATTTAGTGAAATAAATAAGCTAACAGTGCCCGGCCATGCTATGGCAACTGATCGCATCGAAAAATCTTTCAAACCAAAAATAAAATGAAGAAAAACGTTCAAAACTCCATAGAAGAGTTGGGATTGAACGAAGATAAATCCCGACAAAAACGGGGATTTGTCGTAATATATCATAGTTGTGCGCAATCTGAAAAAAAACATCGAAATCGAATAAAATTATGGCATATTCAATAGGACAAGAATTAATTTTCACATCACCAAACGGAAAAAAAGAAAAAGTCACTATTCTTAAAAGAGCAATAGATTATAAAGACGGTTACATAGATGAACCAAACTTTAAAGGGAATTTTGACTATTTTGCTTCCGTTGAAAGAAATGGACAAATGGAAAATATATTTTATCAAGACAGAGAACTCACTTAAAACGTAATTTATGAACTCACTAAATTTTGGAAAAGATACAGCAAATGACAAATACCAAGAATTTTTGCAAGATTATGAAGAATATATAAAAGATGATTTATCCGTTCAAAAAGCTAAACGATTAGCAAATAGTGCTTGGCATTTAGTTGACTGGACTTTTGAAGAATATAAAACCATACATAATTTCACTAACATCGGAAGTTTTAGAGAATCGCTTTATCCAAGTTGCGAATCATTAAAAATTATGCACGATTTAGCAAATGCAACAAAACACAAATTAATTTCTCGTCCAAAAGCAGATTTAAAAAATACAAAAGAACATCAAGGAGATTTTTCGAGTGATTTTAGTTCGGATTTTGACATTTCTTATTTGCAAATAGAAAAAAACGACGGAACTAAATTAAGTTTTGCGGATGAAATTGAAAATGTGAAAGACTTTTGGTTTGAATATTTTAAAGATAAATAGTGAAAAGACTGCGCACAACAACAAATATAGGGCATTTGGCAGATAGTGCTAAAAATGAAGATATTAGTAATGAATAAAATTAGTCGTAACTTGAAAATGAAGCGTTCCAAAATGCCAAACGCCCCATATTCAAACCGTTGGCATTAATATTAAATGACGCCATAGCAAATCTTATTTTCATTAATGAATAGAATTGAAAATATAAAATACTATATTTGCATTACATAAAATAATTGAAAATATGGATTTACAAGATTTCAATTCTGGAAAGTATGTTAAGCAAATAGAATACAAATCCTTCTCTCCTGAGAAAATCTATCATAGTTGGATAATATCCTCACCTGAGATAAATAAATTATTGGCTGAAGCTAATAGACTTATCGGTGAACTAAATGCATTTTCCCAAATTATTCCAGATGTTGATTTTTTCATTTCAATGCATATATTGAAAGAGGCAACTACTTCCAGCCGGATTGAAGGCACAAAAACAAATATGGAAGAGGCTTTGATTAGTCAAGAAGACATAATCCCTGAAAAAAGAGATGATTGGGCAGAGGTTCAGAATTATATCAAAGCAATAAATACTTCTATTAAAGAGCTTGAGAAACTTCCAATTTCAAATCGTCTACTTCGAAATACCCATAAGACTCTATTAACAGGAGTACGTGGAAAGCATAAAATTCCTGGCGAGTTTAGAAAAAGTCAAAACTGGATTGGAGCAACATTAAAAGATGCCATATTTATTCCTCCACATCATTCAGAGATTCCAGAGTTAATGAGTGATTTGGAAAAATTCATTAATGATTACGAGTACCCAATTCCCCATTTAATTAAAATTGCAATAGCTCATTATCAATTCGAGACCATCCATCCCTTTCTTGATGGAAATGGTCGTTTGGGCAGATTATTAATCACACTTTATTTGGTAAGCAACAATGTCTTGAGAAAACCTTCTCTTTATTTATCTGATTTCTTTGAGAAAAATAAAACCTACTATTATGACAATTTAATGACTGCCAGAGTACATAGCAATTTGATTCAATGGATTAAATTTTTTCTAGTAGGTGTAATAGAAACATCGAAAGAATCAATTCAGGTCTTTAAGGATATTATTAGACTAAAAAACAATATCGAGCTAGAAAAACTACCAAAACTAGGGAGTAAGACTGAAAATGGCCTCCTTCTGCTAAAACATTTATTCCAAGTACCAATAACGGATTCAAAGTTTATTTCATCCTATTTACAAATATCGCCCTCAACTGCGAATAGACTCATAAACCAATTTATAGAACTACAGATTTTGACTGAGCTAACAGGATATAAAAGAAATAGAAAATATATTTTTAAGGAATACTTTAACATCTTCCAAAGAGAAAATACTAATGCCAACAATGTATAAAAATAATAGCCGGGGCAGTAGTAAATTCAGAGGTTGTAGTTCGCTTCAACTTTCTTGTAAATTGAAAGTTTTTAACTACGCAATCGGCTACTATTCTTATACTCAACGTTATGCGCAATTAAGAGACTAAAAATACAAGTATGGAAGAATGTATATGCTCAGACTGTATTCAACAAGAATATTTTAGAGATTTAATAAGACGAAATGGCAACACTTCTGAATGTTCGTATTGTAAGCAACATAAGAAAACAATTAATTTTAATTCAATAATTGAAGAAATACTTGAGGGAATTGAATTTATATATGATGACCCTGCAAATGGACTAGGATATGTTGACGGTGAATATGTAAAAGGCAATGGAGATATATTTGATACTTATGATTTATTAGTGGATGAATTGGAATTTGGTGGTTCCCCAGCATTTGAAGATATTTTAAATAGTTTACCAAACCAATTATGGTGTAAAAAAGAATTTTATGGGCTAGATCCCGCTGAAGAAAGAATTTTCACATGGGAACAATTTGTAAATCAAGTTAAATACAAAACAAGATATTTCTTTATACAAGAAAAGTCAGATATAAATAAATATTCTCCTTTTAATAAACCATACGAGATTTTGGATGAATTTATAACTGCGATTTCAAGTTTTGATATAGTTGAAAAAATAAAAAAGGGTGAATTTATTTATAGAGCTCGTCTTGATAATGATAGTATTTATAAAACTCCAGAAAAACTAGGAACACCTAAACCAGAAAATTGCCTCAAACCCAATAGAATGAGTCCTGCTGGAATTCCAATGTTTTATGGCTCAGCGGACAAAAAAACTTGTGTTCTTGAATTAGGAAACAAAAAAGGATATTATACAATTGGGAAATGGACTCCTGTTAAAGAATTAAGAATTTTGAATTTAGCCAAAAAGTTTAGTTTTAATATTAATGAGTCCACTCTAAAAAGGTCGCCCCATTCATAATACACGTCAAGTCAACACAACACACGGCCTGAGTAATTGTTAATAAGTAGCACTTGTAACTACCTGTGTATCAGTGATAGAAAAATTTATT
>CAJVWU010000128.1 GCA_913009755.1 uncultured Bacteroidia bacterium | reverse complement strand
ATTCCTTTAATTGTTCATCAATTAATTTGATAGAGTCAGACAGATCAAACCAATCATCAACCTGTTCTGAAATTTGCTGATTATGTCCACCTATCTTTTTTTCTGCCTGTGTATACTTTACTTCAAAATCAGGGAGAACTTTAAACAACACCGGTTTAATTTTTTCTTTGATTTCGTTTGAATCTTTACTTTCCTTAAATAAATAATTCTGGGGTATGTAGACAATCTTCCCTGGGCTTTCATCATTTGACTGTCCATTGCCCCACTCAATAGAATGATCTATGTCTATTTTGTCCCAGTGATAATCTGCGCCTTCTCCGGGACCATCAATCATTTTTTCAACAGGCCCTTTATCAACAGAGTGAGCCACATAAGCAAGTAGTGCTGATTTGCCTGATGACCGGCTTCCAATAATTGAACAAAGGTTTTTATTAAACTCAATTTCTTTTGGAAAATCAGAAGTATTGGAAAATCGAATCTTTGAAATAACTTTGTAACCGTCCTTTTGATCAGGCTCAACCGGACTTATTTTTACACGTTCACCGGATTCCGGCTCGTAAATTATTTGTTTTAGTCCTTCAAAGGTTGGGTCTGCTTTAATCCATGTGTAATCGTTAGTATTTCCATTTGATGGATGAAATAGATTTTCTTCCGTGTGTGCATCTGAACCCCAAATGCACGGATTAAAACTCCTGAAACGATTAAGGATTTCTTCTTTTGATGTATCATCTTTTTCCCCCAACAAGAATTGGATATCATTATCATCGTTAGAAAAGCACACATCGGACAAATTCAATATATTTTGTCTTATATTTCCGGCTCTGGATAGATCTTTAAGTTTGTCATGCCAATGAAAAGCATCCAAACCACCCGTACCCTTATTTGCAATGATTATCAAATATTTATCTTTGCTGATTCCAGATTTATCCAAAATCTTTTTGAATTTTTCAATACCATCTTCGAAGATAGAAATAGAAAAAGAGATGACTTTGAGTGCTTTATTGATTAGGCGTTTTTTATCTTGATCGGATAGATAAGATAAATCTAAATTTGCTTCAAAGCGTCCATTGTTTTCTTCAGCGTGACCGATTTTTATCAGATCATCAGCCTTACAGTTTAAATTTTTAAGCGACTGGTAGTTGATTGTCAACTTTTCTAAAAAGGAACTTTGAATAGTTGATGGTAGTATATCCGGAGAAAAGACCACATGTATATTAACAGATTCATTATCGCTGGTAAAATTCTCCAATCTCAATTCTACCAACGGAAAGAGGTAAAGCCATTTGTCATTGCTTAACTTTATGCGAGGTGTTATCTTTTTTGTTTTTTCTTCACATCCCTCCAAAAGTTTTTCATAACCGTCAATGGAAAAATAGTCATTGATCCCTGCCACCTCAATATCGTGGACAACAGCTTGTTCTTTAAGTTTATCAATATAAGTAACCCAATCAGAAAAATGATTTTCATAAGAAAATGGGGTATGGACATGCAAATCCCACTTTCGCCATTCCGAGCCTTTGGTAAATGATTTACTCATGATGAACTCTCCACGATTTTAATTTCTTCCGGAGTGAGGCCGTAGAGCTTGTAAACAAGTTGGTCGATTTCGGCTTCAATGGCTTTTACTTTTGATTGTTTCTGCGGGTTTTCCAAATAATCATCGTCTTCAGTGATACCGAGTATGTGGTTAACCTTACTGATAAAAGATTCTTGTATCCTCTTTGGCACGACTTTGATTGGGAGTCTCCTTAGATAGGTTAACTTAACTTGCGCAAAAACCTTGCCCGTTTCGGTTATAAACAATTTATAAAGATAGGTACCAAACTTTGAATTCAAGATTGCTAAGATATACAGTAAATCATATTCACTTTGATCTTGAGGTAGAATGAAGGAATGCACAGAATCAATACAATACATAGGGTGCCCTACGTAGGTTCCAATGATGGAATCCGCAGTTTGCCTGAAAAAAAGTTTCTTTGATTTAAAAAAAACTGGGTCGCGAGCTCGGCATAACCATTCGCCATAGTGGATGTATTTTGCTGTCCACCGCAGTTCATATCTTGAAAGGTCTCGACCTTTTACAACTGGTTGATAATTGTTATTTATCTTGGTCTCACTAAAACGATTGACCTTTTTGCCTTGCTCTTTTGCATATACAATTATGCCCTGTGTACTCTGGGTTATGTCTGCTAGCCGAATTGTATTCTTGCTATATCTCTCTATAACTCTTCCATTTCTGATGGCATTAATATCGAAACTTTGAGGATTGAAATCAGAGTGATTAAGGCCGAAGGTTCTCTCATTAAGCAACCTACCATCACTTAGATACTTACTTGCAAAGCTTGTCGAATAGTTCTTTATTAGTAGCCCTTTTCGCAAGAAAATTACACTATTGTCTACGACTGCTGACTCAAAAATCCCACTGATCCTATTTGTAATTTCAATGATTTGACTATTCTGATAAATGTGTTTCCTTAGGTTTTTGAATTGGGTGTAGTGCAAGTAGGTATGAGGAGTTATAAATGAAATAATCCCCTCGGTTCTCGCGACAGAGAAAGCCTTTCTAAAGAAGAAAATATACAAATCGTAATGTCCAGAAAGGACGTCTGAATAATTTTTTTGAAAATAGGCCTTTGTCTTTTTTTCGGATATTTCCTCGTAAGGTGGATTACCAATCACCACATCAAATCCCATTTTCTCATGAAACACCTCTGAAAAATAGACTTCAAAATCAAATTCCTGATGTCCGTTAGTAATCTGTCTGATTAAGTTATCAATCTGCTTTTTATATTCCTGTTTTCTTGTGGGATTGGTTTCGTTGAAAAACAGCGGTTTCAATTTTTCCAGTTCGTTAAAAAGTGCATTATTAAACAGGTCCTTCTCTACCCCAAGCAACGAGTTCCCACATACAACCTTGTAGTCCAGATTCGGCAAAGGCTTAATATTCTCAATATCATCCTCATCAACCACCAGCGAGAGCCACAACCGCAGTTTGGCAATCTCCACCGCGCCGGGGTCAATGTCCACACCGTAAAGGGAATGTTCAATACAGCGGCGTTTGAATTCATAAGCTGTTCTACTATTGTCATTAAGAAAAACTGAAAGCACATTTCTTGCCCTGACAATCTCACTCATCATGCCAACCGGGAAAGCGCCGGAACCCACTGCCGGGTCACAGACTGTGATGTCCGCCAGTTTCTCGTCAATCAGTGCGGCGTTGCTGCGTATGCTTTCGGGCAGTTGTAATTTGTAACCGGAAGTTTTCTGTTTTCCTTTTTTTATGTTTTGTTCTTTTATCAGCGCTGCTATTTCGTTTTCGCTGACATGTTCGCCGGTATGTATCAGGGTTTCGATATCTTCTTTTGAAACAACTGGATTCCCGCTCAAAGGACCGCGGGAATGACAAGGAGTAAGGGTCGCGGGGCTGTCCCGATTTATCGGGGAATGACAATCGGTAAGTTCGGTATGTAAATAATTGATTAAACTCTGTTGACACATGTAATGGACAATTTCACGAGGGGTATAATAGACGCCGAATTTTTTATTGAATTTGTTTTCCTCGCCGGTCTTGCCGCTCTTTAATGCCTTCCTGAATTCATCATAATTATCCGGGCGGATGGCATTGAATTTTTCGTAGGCCTTTCCCAGCAGTTCAGGGTCGATGGCTACTTCCTTTTCAAGTGGTTCGTCCTCCTTTACCGTAAAATTGAAGCGGTCAAAGATGTCCAGAATACCATCGCCGGTATCGCCTTCGTTGGTCTTCCTTGTATTGGAAAAGAGCTTGTCAGGAATAATGATATCGGTATGCACCCAGTCGTAATTGCCGATAGGGTCAAAAAGCCCGCCGTTAAGGAAGGGGATTTTGCAGTCGAACCGGCTGTAATAACCATCGTCATGACTCCGGTCAATGCGTAGAGCTTCATAAAAAAGCGGCTCCAGAATGTCGTTATAGAAATTCTTATAATTAGAATGTTTTTTATCAAACAGTTTCCGCAGGAAATGTTTTGAACCCGTGCCCCAGTCATCATCTCGTCCCACTCCGAACCAGCCTTTTTTCTGCAGGAAATAGAGAAACACAATCTGTCCCAGAAGTTTCTTGGCAAAGTTGACCGTATCAACACCATTTTTCTCAAAATCCGCCTTGATTTTTGGATCATTTTCAACAACCCTGTCCAATTCTTCCTTGGTTCGCAGAAAAAGCTCACGGTATTTGAAGAAAAACTCTTTAGTAACGGTCTCAATATCAAAAGCTTTTTCGATTTCGTCCAGGGTTGGGGCTTGTTCATCATTTGCCAGAATATTGACCAGACGGCTCTGGGCTGTGTGGCTCTTTTCGTTAGCGCCTACCAGAAACGACCAGCGCCGGGCAGGAGTGAACTCTTCCTTCACCTTCATTCTGCCGTTTTTGGTCTTTTCAAATTTGTAATCCATCTTGACCAGTGAAAAACGCCAATCTTCCTCATCGGGAGAGACAAACGCAGCCAATGCCGCGTCTTTCATTTCACCTCCACGGCTGCCGTTTAAATACCAAGCGATAAAATTGCGCTGCATGGTACGGGCGCGTTCAAGAGATGTATCTTTCTGTAAGGTTATGACAAGGATATCAATGCTGTTTTCCCCATCGCTGAATTTACCGATACGTTCCAGTGTCTTAATGTATTGTTTATAGGCATCGGGGATATAATTCCCCTGGTAAGTAAAGGGCGCGTCCTCAATCCTGTTAAGAAGGTTTTTGATAAATCCGGCAAAACGGTTCTTATCAAAAGAATTTTCAAAGGTATCTCTGATAATTTGCTGTGCCTGTTGTTTATTCATATACTATTCCTTTAATATTCCTTTGAACCGTTTGCGAGCCCTTTTCCCTTTTGGCATCTTTAATAGTATGACTGTGCAAATAATAGTCAATCAATGTGTAATTAGTCCATTATTAGTCCTTTGTTAGCCCTTTTAGCCCATTATTAGCCCTTTCCCTTACTCATTATTATATATTCTGTGCCTCTTCCGGTTGTTCCCAGTTTTTCAAATATTTTTTTATCTACCAATCCCTTCAAGTCTATACTTGTCATTGGCTTTGATATTTTGTTTAACTCCTGATATTCCTTATTCGTTATCCTGCCTTTTTCCTTCACATAGATCACCGCTTTAATTTGCCTGTCATTCAATCCGAGCTTCTTTAAATTTTCCTCATTCCATTTATCTTTGTAAAAAGTCACGGTCATCACACCATTTTCTTCCGTAAAATCCGGTTCCGGCAAACCTTGTTCCGCACATTTTTCCATAATTTTCAATGTACCTCGTCCCCATGCTTCAATAAATCCGGCATAGTAAAAAATTTCAGCAAGGAGTGTGTTTCTTGGCATGGACAAATGATTGATTTTTAATTTTTCCACAGGAACTTCGGGCGGGAGCTTGCCTTCATTCATGATTATCAATTTATCAGAATAAACCCGTATCTGGATTTGTGAATTCCCGGAATAATCCCGGTGAATCAAAGCATTAATGATCGCCTCTCTTAATGCCTCATAAGGATATTCAAGAATATCACGGCGATGAATGCCTTCATAAGAAATATTGCTGATCAGATATTTTGTTTTCAGGATTTCCAGGATCTTTTCCAGTTGTGTAAATAGATTTCCTTTGACGATATCAGTTGTCTGAATTTCTGTATCTGACAGGAACTTGCCTATCCTGACTACAGCCTGACGGTAAAATTTCTGCGGATCATTGCCAAAAAGAAGAAGCGTAGCTTTTTTTAGATTATCACCGCTTAATAGATTCAATTTTCGCAGAAGTGTTTTAATGTTACTTTCCTTACTGATTGAAGGAATTCTATCAACAGAATACTTTTTAAATTTTTCTATTGAATCTTTATCTATCTCTTCAAAACCTGCTCTTTCTTCAACAACATCATCCCATGTGCTGCCCGTTTTTTTAAAAAGAAAATCAGCCAGCTCTTTTCCCTGTAATTCCTGCACAGTGCTTCCGCTTCTGAGATAATACTTGCCATTGTAGGAAATAGGTACAGAACATGGTGCAACTGTGACCTTTATTATATCTTTCTTATCCAGTTCAACAGAGGGAATGATTCCAAGTTTATTCCTGATCGTATTCGGTATATCCTCAAGCAGCCTTTTTGCATTTTTTGATCCGGTAGGTTTACCCTCGTCGTCCAAGCCTATAATCAACACTCCGCCATCACTATTTGCAAAGGCAGAAATGACTTTAAGGCAGTCATTTCGCCAGGTTTGTTTATATTCAACAGTTTGAGATTCTTTATTCATCAAACCTACTCTCCTGTCAGACCTGCCTGTTCAGTGCACGCAGACAGGTATAATGAGAGTATCACTTCACGTTTTCCGAATACCGCCGGGTTCTGCTCTGCATAGTGGCTTTGCAGCAGTCGTTCGGGGATATGGGTCTGAAGGACTGCCAGCACCTTGAAAGGATTTACCAGTTCATCTTTAAGCGCATCCAGTGCTTTCAATGTATTCTTTGCCGTCTGTTTGGGCAAGCCGCCTTCCTCAAGTTGTATCGATACTTTTTTAAGGTAAACCTCCTGGTCTTCGGTAAGTTTCTGAGTGTTTTTCATGGTTGTCTTTAAAATGCGCAGGATATTAGCGGCACTGTCGCGTCCTCTTCTTTTCCGAGGTTCGGCCATCTCTTCGGTTGTAGCGATAATAAAAGCTTCCTTGTTGCTGTCCAAAAGGTCATACATCTCGCCTGGAAGCTTTCTCTTTTTTTCATCAGAACTACTTTCAAGCAGTTTTGCCGCTGTCATGAAATCCAGTTCTTCAGCTGCTTGCTCTACCTGTGCCATAAAAAACTTTTGCAGTTTCCCACGGCGAAAATAGGTGATAAGCGCTCCGGCAGAAGTATCACAGGCATCCTGCCTGAGCCTGTTGACTTTAGGATTATCCTCAATGTATTGCCTTATTCTTTCTAACTGTTCAGTGCTTCGAATTATATGATCAAAAGATTCGGACATCCACACGGGTCCTCTTTGATTTGTTAGCTTGTTCAACTCATTGGCTGTATAGGATTTCCAGGAATGGGTAATCTTTGATAAAGTCCATTCACCTCTCGGAATTACAATAACATGGACATGATTGGGCATGACAGCAAATTTATCCAAA
>CAJVWU010000127.1 GCA_913009755.1 uncultured Bacteroidia bacterium | reverse complement strand
GGAGTAAGCTCCTTTGGCGATACCTTCTCAGCCAGGGCCTGAAATCCGGGAAACTCCGCTGACAGTATGGTGGCGGTTTGTTTATGCATGTCAGGTCAGGTTATCGAACAATTCAAGCAGCATATCCCTTTTGCGGGAGGCAACCGGTATCTGATCTCCATTAACCATCACGAGGGTTCCTCCGTCGGCTCTGTCGAAGTAGCTCATTTGGTTGATGTTGATGATATGTGATTTATGGATACGGTGGAAACCCTGCTCGAACAATGTCTCTTCGTATTCCCGTATGGATTTTGACACCACTATCCTGCGCCCGTCGGTAAGGTAAAAAGTGGAATAATTGCCATCGGCTTCGATGTGGATAATTTCGTTGGTATTGATCAGATGTATCTGGTCGCTTGATTTCAATACCAGTCTGTTGTTGCTGTTCAGGTTTTTAATGCTTTCGCCAAGTGCTTTTGCATGTAACTTTTCTTCGTACCTGATAATATCATCCGCTTTTTTGAGGGCCTGGGCCAATGCCTCTTCTTTAACAGGTTTCAGGATGTAATCAATGGCGTTGTATTTTATGGCTTTGATGGCATAATCGGTATAGCCGGAGAAGAAAATGACCTTAAAATCGGGTGGGTTAAAATGGTCAATCAGTTCAAAACCGCTGCCGTCTTTCAGTTTAATATCGAGCAAAACCAGGTCGGGCTCATGTTCGTTGATGGCGCTGATACCCGATTTCATGTCCCCGGCCTTGGCAACGATATTCATTTTCGGACTGTAAGTTTCCACTGTCTTGCCAATGATATCCAGCGTCCGGCTTTCACCTTCTATGACAACAGCATTGATCATGAAAATATTTTCAATAAAAATACTGCTTTCTGACAAATGAAGATCATTTCCCATCTAAAAAATGAATTTAAAGTTCAATTTTTTTTACATTCCTGTATATTCTTTATTCAATTATCACTTTACTCCTGTATTTTTCATTATCCATTTCAATTTCTATGATGTACATCCCGGGCGGAAGCATGGAAACATCCACGCTATGGGTTGCTCCTTTTTGATGGATTACCCTTTGGCCGGTCTGGTTATAAACCGTTATCCCCTTCAGCGGTGTTTCGTTTTGGCTTGCGATAAATACCCGGCTGCGGGCAGGGTTGGGGTAAACCAAAAACGCCGCCGGTACATTTTGTTTTACATCTACAATGATAGGCAGGTTTTCGTACCAGGCGATTTTCCCATCATTATAATTATAGGAAGCCGAAAGCACATCCATATCGCCGTCGCCGTCAATGTCGGTGGCAAAAACAGACTTTGCACCATCAGCATCAGTTGTGATGATCTGTTGCGGGCCAAATGTTCCCTGCCCGTCGCTGTTTTCGTACCAGGCGATTTTATCATCATACCCGGAAGCCGAAAGCACATCCATATCGCCGTCGCCGTCTATGTCGGTGGCATAAACTGATCGTGCACGATTAGCATCTGTTGTGATGATCTGTTGCGGGCCAAAAGTCCCCTGCCCGTCGGTGTTTTCGTACCAGGCGATTTTATTATCCCTCCAGGAAGCCGAAAGCACATCCATATCGCCGTCGCCGTCAATGTCGGTGGCATAAACGGAAGTTGCACCAAGAGTAGCATTAGTATTATCAATGATCGTGTGATCCTGAAATAGAATTTGAGCATGTGTGGTTACGAACATGGCCATTGCGCATGTAAGTAACAGGATTTTTTTTGTTTTCATGATTTATTGGGTTTTAATTATTTTCTTCACCACCACTTTATTCCCCATTTGCAGACAAGCTCCCCCGGCAACCGGAAATCCGGTTGTTCAGGGGAGATGTAGTAAAGAAGCCGCTTATTGTTTGAGAATTTTTTGAGTTTGTGTAGTATGGCCTGCCTGCAGAAGAACAAAATAGACACCAATTGTTAAATTATCCGGGCTCCATTGTATTGTGTGTTTACCTTTCGGCAATGTGCTTTGTTCAATCATATCCACTTTTTCACCCAGAATGTTATACACTTCTATGGTTACCGGAGCGGATTCGTCCAAAACAAATTCAAAGGTTGTGGAAGTAACGAACGGGTTAGGATAAGTTCTAAAGCCGTTCATTTCGTTGGTTATCTCATTGACGGATACGGTTTCGTTCCATTCGTAGGCGCCGATATCAATCGAACTTCCGGAAATCCTGATCTCTCCTGCCAGATCATATTCCGGCAGGAAGATACCCAGGGTGTTGGCATTTCCGGCGTTGATACATGGCGAACCAAAATCAATCTGATAAGGATATTCACCCATTTCCAGGAACAACGGATCTTCGTCAATGCAATTTTCAAAATCACCAACCAGGGAAGACCCGCCGATACCGTCTTTTCCTCCGTAGATATCACAATTATAAAAATCGGGATGACTAAACACAACCAAATTAATCTCATTTCCTTTGACCGCCGCACTGTCACCCCAAAAAACCGTATTGATGATGGACGGGGATGAATGATTATAACATTCAATGGCGCCTCCCGCATCACCTGCAAAGTTGTTGACGAAAGTACAATTCAGCAGCAGGCCGTCGCTGTTTGTATGATACTGTAATGCACCGGCACTTTCGTTGCTGTTGTTGTTGAAAAAAAGGCAGTTTGAAATGACGGGGTCAGAATCCTCATACGCCATAAAAGCGCCCCCAAAATCAGCCGTATTGTCATGAAACACGCAATTCATAAATAAGGGACTGCAATTCCACAGGGCAACAGCACCTCCTGCAGGATAGTAGTTCGTTACTACTTCGGCAACATTGTACCTGAAGGCAGCGTTTTTAACAGCCAGTTTATCGTAGTCGCGCAAGGCGAAAATGCCTCCACTGTTGTAAGGGCCGTCTCCGTAGCCATAACCGTATTCGAAGATACAGTGGTCAAATACGGATGAATCATTTTCCACCGATACCGCATCGGCGTCAAAGCCGTCCCACATCAGGTTAGGATTAGAACGGGTGAATTTGATTGGTTCTTCTATTGTGCCCGTTGCATGCACTGCGCCTTCAATTTTAATGTGGTAAGGCCCGCGGAATGCCAGCCGGGTGCCCGGTTCAATGGCCAGCGTTTTTCCGTTTTCGATGGTCAGGTTTCCATCCACGTAATAAGGCGAATCATCGGCTCTGCAGATGCCGCTTACTGTTCCTTCGGGTATGAAAGTTGCCGTTTCATGGATTCCTATGATTTCACCTGCAACCAACTCATAATAAGCGCCACTTCTTCCATTATTGTCAGAAAAGTCAGCGGCATACTGCAAATTGGACACATCTACCATCAGATAATGACTCCCCAAATCCTTAAGAAATGACTGTGCTACGTATTGTGCATCCTGTGATGCATTATCCGAGATGTCATAAACTTTGCCAATGGAGCTTTCCGTAGTCCAAATCAAGTCATACGGCTTGATAAGTACCATTTTGTTGGTATCGAGCAATACTTCCAGAATGGGTTCACCATCAATTTCAACAGTAATTTTGTTGTTGTACTCGTTCAGCCACTGCAATCCATTTTCCCAACCCCAGTCTTCGCCTTCAACATCCGGCCCCAGGCTGCAAAGCCCCATTTTTAATTTCAAATCGCTAACGTTCAACCCCCTGTATTGCAACTGAAGCAGCGTATTCTGAAATCCGTCTGAACCTTCCAGTCCATGTGCCAGGCAGGCATCAGGATCAGGATTAATCCCGTCATAGTCAACCGATGCTGAATAATAAGCGGTATTGCCATGTCCGTCACCGGCAGGTTCCGGTCCTGTTCCATCTGCATTCCAGCCAACAGTACCTTCGTTGTCTGCATACAGGCCCTGCATGGGAAAGGCGGGTAATCCTTTTGTAAAAGTGCAGTTTACATCATAATATGAACCTGAACGGCCCTTGCCGAATAAATCAGCGGCATAGTTAATCTGCATATTAAACTTTAATTCTGCATTAGCCAGGTCATCCAGGAGTGCAGCGGCAACATTTTTAACCGGCTCAGGGCTGAATCCGGAGCTATTATTGACCTTAAGATAACATGACTCAAATTCCCTATGGTTTGGGCCACTAATATAAACTGCGTAATTACCCATAGCCACAACCAGTGATTGGCCATCCAGCTCAAAGGTGCACCTTAACGGATAAAAGTTTGAATAATGCATATCACCAATTGTAAACCAGTCAATACCCATCATATCTTCGCCCAAATCAGCCAAAGCAATCTTTAGCGTAACCTGCGCTGCTGTGAATCCATTATCAGTAAGTGCCTGTTCAAACAATGGGAAACCAGTCATGTTGTCTAACATATGCGCACCTGATGAGAAGGCTGGATCAACATAGTCGCGTGATGCTGTGTAATAATAAACAGTACTATGGCCATTTCCATAAGGTTCCGGCCCTGATCCATCGGCATCCCAGCCGGCTCCGCCTTCGCCTTCGGAATATAGCCCGTCGAAATAAATCTGGGCGTTTAATGTAATTGTAGCCAGCCAAAAGATAACCATCAATAGCCCGCTTGTCATTTGTAAAGTTTTTGTTTTCATTGTTTTTAATTTTTGATTAATAAAAAAGAATAATTGAATACAAAGTTATGGTACTGAAAAGGCAAATATGAGTTAGATGTGTGAACGCCGGGGTTTTTTGTGTGAACGCCGGGATTTTGGCGATGAACGCAGAAAAATGATGGGTTTTTGGGTGACGGGAAACTGACCTTTCGGGTCGAAGCAGTGCTGTGGGGGGAGTCCCGAAAGGTCGCTTTTGGGAAAATTCCAAAGCCCAAAAACCAAATTCCGGACAAA
This sequence comes from uncultured Bacteroidia bacterium, assembly GCA_913009755.1. Classification (GTDB taxonomy): domain Bacteria; phylum Bacteroidota; class Bacteroidia; order Bacteroidales; family F082; genus JAADID01. The sequence goes on along the minus strand of CAJVWU010000127.1, from coordinate 2,569 downwards.
TTCCATTAATCAATGATCAAATTTCAAAAAGGCAGTTGTCCTATACCTCATAACCAGGTATGGTTTTCCGATCTGCTAACTCCGGGGCGAGTTAGCGGGTCAGGTGAGCTCCCGACCTTTTGGGTCGAAGCAGGGCTGTGGGGGGAGTCCCGAAAGGTCGGACTTATGTTTTGAATATTGAATCCTGAATATCGAATTTTGAATATTGAAGCTTTGGTACAGCCTTCGTTCAAATTTATTGCAGCGGGAACAGTCGTGACACCAACTTGTAAAGAATAACATTACAAATGCCTGAAAAATAAAACATCCGGATTGCAAATCCGGATGAGCGCAAGGGTTAAGACAGCAACACTAATTGAAAAACCCCCAGCTAACCCCCAGATAAAAGCGGGCATCCCTGGCAGGATAATCCGGGGCAAGGTAATATTTGTAAATACCGAAATAACTACCAAAGTTAGCCAGTTTAAAGAAAATGCGTGCCGTTTTTATTTTTAGGGTAACATAAGCATCTGCATATACATAGTTCCCGATCTTTTTCTCGTTTTGAATATAAAATGCCCTGAGTTCAGGCATGTATGCATTGGCTTTGAACAGGCTAAAATAATAAAGCTGAAAGCCGGTTTGAAGTGTTGCTGCCGCTTTAAAAACCGGTGATCGAAAGTACAGGTTCATGACACCACTAAACTGCGGGACTCTAAGTATTTCGGGTTGGCCCGGGCTTTGGTAAACCAATCGGGTATTGATACCGAATTTCCTGATGGGTATAGTGCCTGAAAAATAAATCTGTAACAAAGTAGCAGTATTTGTATGTTGTTGTGGCCTTAATGAATCGTTTAAGAAAACGTAATTGCCAAAGGTGTAAAACCTGGCTCCGAGGCTTAATTGTTTGAAAAGATATTCGCCGAAAAGGATAAAATAGTTTTCTTTTTTAAAGTTATTTTTCCACCGGTAAAGATTTGAATTGTATTCAGTATAAAACCAGGAGGGTGTCCGGCTGACAAAATCCACACCAAGATTCAATCTGCCGATATTTTTCTTCCGGCTGCCCAAAACCTGATTAAGCCTTCCCGAAATTTTAAGGTCGCCGTTGTTATAATTGCCCATCACATATTCGGCATAAGCTTTTAGCCTGAATATTTTGGCGATGTTCAATGCAATCCCCCCGAAGGGTTTAGTCTGGCGGAATATGTTCTTTACACTATCATAAGGGAGGGTTTGCTCATAATAATCGTAGGTCGCCCCCAGGTAAACATAAAAGACCTGGCTTGCCGGATCATCATGATAACCAATGCTTGACCAACGAAAGCGGTTTCTGATCCGGAGTTGATAAGTTGAATCGAAAGACCTTGTTGAATCCAAAGGGATGTTGCTAAACTGATAGAAATCATTTATGGGGGTTGGGTCTTCATATATCATCTGATTCCTTTGATAATGAAAGGCATAGCTTATGCTTCCCGCGTCAATCTTTCGATGTTTGTTTTCACCGGCAGGTTTTAACAGGTTGAAATATTGTTCGACGAAAAATCCGGATTGTACCACCGTGTTTTGGGCTTTGTCAAGGTTTACCGCGATGATCATCCGATCGGTTTCCAGATTTTCCTGAAAGATGGTGTCGTTGGCCAGACCGCCGTTTTCCTGCATCACCAGTTTATTGTGCAGATAATTGGCAATTACACCATAACGCTTGTTTTTTGTGTAATACTGTCCGGTAAAGAATGCTCTGTTATCATCTGTTTTGCTGTTTTTATAATAACCCGGCGAATGATTGATGGCGAAGTTGATCCCTATGCTGAAACCTTTAAAGAGTTTTCTTGTAAACACAAGTTTGAAATCTTGTTCTTTTTTTGAACCGATGTAATAGGAGACTTCGGTATAGGGCATGAATTGTTTGTAATATTTTACCTGGTTATTTTCATAAATATATTTTGAGAAATCAGGGTTTTGAAAATAATAATCAACCGAAAGGGTAGGGGAGAAGACAAGATTGGTGTGTGCAAGGCCAATATTGCTGAGGGTTGAGTATAGTCCGTTGTAACGGAATAAAGGATCAAATTGATGAAAATACAATGTGGAGGTATCAATACTGTGTAACGTTCCCGATTTGAGACTGTCAATGGTGCCACGGAAATACCATACCCTTGTTGAATCAATGTGGGTTAGTGCCGTATCGGTTATCAGGGCTTGTTCGTTTTTTAAACTGTCAACCGGTAATGTATCCTGTATAACAGTTAATGAATCATTGACGATTGCAAGTGTATCGCTTTGCGCAAAAGTGACGGCAAACCGCAGGAATATAAAAATAAAAGAGAATACAATACTGTAGGTCCTGGTTCCCAAATGTTGATTTTTTTAATGGATTAAAAAGCCAAATTTATAAAAAGCAAACCAACAAATCTGAATATTATTTTATTTATAAACAAGTAAAAGACAAAACCTGATCATTTTTCTTTATTTCTGCTGACAGGTTCATGAAACCACAATCCACAAAAAAAGCCCCGTTACAAAGGGGCAACGGGGCTTTTAAAGCATTGGCGACGACCTACTTTCCCACCGGGTATGGCAGTATCAT
>CAJVWU010000126.1 GCA_913009755.1 uncultured Bacteroidia bacterium | reverse complement strand
CAATAAATCTGGGCAAAAACCCGAACATTGGACAAAAAGAAGAATTATTACTGAACCGTCCTGAAAATTTTAGGTATTTGGTGTACAAAAACTACAAAATAATTTATTGGGTCAACGCAATTAAAAAGAGAATAGACATAGTCAATGTATTTGACACACGGCAAAACCCTGAAAAGATAGAAAAATTAGGTTAAAAGCCAGCTGCCAACATAATAGAATTTAAGGCGCAGTTTAGCCCAAAAAATCAGGCAACGGAATAACAAAAGTTCCACTGCCTGATTTATTTTTGTTTTGGCAAAACCGGCGCTCAATGGCGTTTTAAATTTTGTCCAACTAGGTTCCGGACTTTTCCCTTTTTATCCGCCTTTTTTTGAACATCCGGAAAATCAGCTTATTTTTACACGAAAATTAATCAGTAACGCCGGTTTTTAGACAAGCTGCCGTTAGGGCACATAAAAAGAGCGTCATGAACCTTGAGATAAACATACACGATATTGAGAATTCTTTTAATAGAATTGCAACGGATTTGTTGACTAATTATGCTCTATTTGTTAATGACACAGAATTTAGGTTCACAGAGATTGAGTTCTATTATTTTCACGAAGATTTCCACAAGAATGATTATACACATGAACATGAAAGGAACTCTGGAGAGTGGAGATTTCATAATCAAGGATTAGATATTACATTACAAAGTGATACAAAATCTGATGGTGGAATTTTGATTAGAGGAATTTTGTTAAATGGCGAATATATAAATGGACCCCGAAAAGTAATTAGAGAAATTTTTGAAGTATTCGGGAAAGTTGAAGATTCTAATTGCTTAAAACTAAAAAAGACGACTTCAAGAAAAACAGAGATTTTAAAGACTTTTAGGCATCTGCCAAATAAAAAAGTAAAAGTGTTTCACCATAAACCATATAGGTACTTGACAAACATTGAGGATTTGGATATTTCATATTCTTTGAAAGCAGAAATAAAGAAAAATGCTTTGAAATTATGATAACTGACTGGCAAACAAATAAAGTATATCTTTCGGGCAAGTTAGAGGAGAAATTTCCAAACTCATATAAGAATATAGTAGGGAAATTAGAGCGTTTTGATTACAAGCCAGAGACCCTTCAAAATACTTTCGATATTTGGGCAAGAGATTACATGCCAATTCAAATTTCAATTGATAAATTCATAGAATACAGATATGACCCTGATTATCTTCAAGGTAATTCGGGGCAAATAGAAACAAGAGAATTAAAAACATATCCTGACATTGTTTGTGACAAAATCGGACTTAAAACAATAAAAACAGATATTATAATTGATGGTGGTAATCTTGTAAAGTCGGAAAATGCAATAATCCTAACAGATAAAGTCGTTTGGGAAAATGAAAGACATTATTCGAAAGAACAATTGATTAAAAAGCTTCATGACTTATTCAAGGTTGATAAAGTAGTACTAATTCCACGGGACGACAAATGTGATTATGGACATGCTGATGGCATGTTGCGATTTATCAATAACGAAAAAGTTTTGATAAGTGGTTTCTATGAAAAAGTAGATGTTGAGCTGAAAAAATGGATATTAGAATCACTTGATAAGGAAAAAATAGACAGGGATTGGCTCAGGGTTTCTGATAAAGAAGTGGAAGATAATATTGCATATATCAATTTCTTACAAACTAAGGATTTAATATTAGTTCCATCTTTAAACCAACCAGAGGATGATATAGCAGTAGAGGAAATTTCTAAACACTTTCCGAAATATGCAAACAGAATTGATAAAGTTGAAATGAGAGAAATTATACGACATGATGGTGCATTAAATTGTATAACATGGACAATAAAAGAAGCTTAATTGAAAAGTTGGTACCTCTATATTTGCACGGAGGGAAAATACTGATTGGTCTTAAAGAAGATTATTTTGAAGATACGGTTACGGACGGTCTTTATATCGAAGTCGATCTTGAAACGCAAAACATTACCGGTATCCCCTGGAGCGGTCAGAAAATGATGAAATATAATGGAGCTTATGTTGTTGCTATCGATAAAAGTGAAAGAGGTAATTACTTACATATCATTGAGAACAAACTAGATCATACAACCGTAAGGAAAATTGTGGATTTATTACAATATCCACCAGCAGAGTCAGTTCAATCATTAATATGGAAACCGGAAAGATTACGAAAATAGAACCATTTTTACTTGCCCTAGCATAATAGAATTCAAGCAACAGTTGAGCCCATAAAATCAGGTAGCGGAATAACAAAAGTTCCACTGCCTGATTTTTTTCTGCTGTTTTTACTGAGGGTGAATCTATAGCAGAATCGGAATGATATAATCTCAATACTTATTGTAAAAGCACAACCTTCCCCATGCTGACCTTATCACCTGCTTGAAGGATGACTAAAGTTAATCCTTAATACAACGGACGCTTAATCCACTATTACCTGCATAGTTTCTGCTTATTCGTGAAGAATAAAACCAAACATCACGAATAATATAAGAACTTGAGGACCACCAATTACCTGTAAACGTTCGATTTACAAATACTCTATTTCCTGTCTCGTCTTCACCTAAAAAGCCAGCCGGTAAACCTTCAAAGCCAAATGCATCAGTACCATTACCGTCTCCTTGTTCAAACCAACCGTAAGAAGATTTCAATACTCTGCCTGCATTATAACCCCTTGAACCCCATGTGTTCCAGTCCTCATTTTCAATATCATATAAGCTATCAACTGTCGCTTCTAAGATTCTCCATTCAATATCCGTTGGGACATGCCAACCAGGAGGACAGATCCCCCGGGTCCCTGGATAAGTAGAATACTGCATAGCTTCTGACCCTTGATAAAGACCTCCATATTGATTACAGTACTGAGTATCATTATCAAAACAGAATTTTTCAATTAGGCCATTATCACTCATATCCTCATATCCCGGAATCATTATTCCAACATTTAAATTTTCCTTTAACCAGCATTGACTAAAAATTTGTACGGTGTTATAAACCTGTCCTTCATATTCTACAGTTGGAGATCCAGGACACGAAACACCAAAAGCGAACTGAAAAGTATATGTTTCGCTATTATGCAATGAATCTGTCAGCCCTGACTGATAAGAACTATAGTTACCAACTAAAAGCAAGTCATCTCCATAATTAAAGGTTAAATCTCTTTTCTGAGGTACATCTTTTAAAGTAGTATTGTCGTTTGGTTGATTTGAGTATTCAAGTAATGCATTTCGTCCCTTGGCTGATGGAGAACATAATATTTTAATCGTACTGCTTTCTTTTCCATAGCTTGCTGTAAAAAAATAAATTTCTTCTTCACCTGGTATAAATTTAAAAGTATGGGTGCCTTTTCTCAATTTCTGGTCTGAGACTATAACAGATCTTCCTAAAACATCAGTAATTCGTAAATTTACATAACCGGTTTCCGGCACCTTTAATTTTATCGTGGTATTTTCAAAGACTGGGTTCGGGTAATTCTGGAAGAGTTTAAACCCGCTTTCATTGATGAAATGTTGATTTATTCCTGTAATTATGATTGATAACACTGTATCCGGATAATAAAGAACTGTATCAAATCCTTGGGTTAGGTTCATAACAATAATACTATCAAGCTGAGTATAATTATCGCCATCAATAGCAGTAAATGTTAAATCAATTGAATTTTGGCTATAAAACGTTGAGAAAACCAAAAGAAGAGGCAGAAGTACAATTATCTTTTTCATTTGGGTTTGTTTTGCGTTAGTGCGAAGTTAAGGAAAAATGTATGATTAGAACAGGATCTGACAGAAAAAAAGGTATTTGTCTCAATTTTGGTTACACATTAAATTATTACAGACTAATCGGAAATCCAAAAAAGGCATTCTTCAGCCTGACGGTTGTAAAAACAAATCTGTAATAATTTAATGTTTTACCTTCGGTGTTCCTCATCGGGACAGGCTTCCCTGCCTGCCGAAACGCCAGTACAGGCAGGTCACCCTGCTATGCAAAAAAGACCACTCTAACGAGTAGCCTTTTGTTGCCCGACCAGGGTTTCCCGAAATCGCTGCGCTCTTCGGGACAGGCTTCTTACCCTGGTATACAAAAAGGCCACTCTAAACGAGTGACCTTTGTTGCCCGACCAGGGTTCGAACCTGGAATCTTCTGATCCAGAGTCAGACGTGTTGCCAATTCCACCATCGGGCATTGTCCGCCGAAGCCCTGGCGAAGGCGGACAATGTCCACTTCACCGGGCTTTCGGGTTTTGCGGCGGCAAATTTAAATATTAATTGTGATACCTGTCAAGTTAAAATCAACCTATTTGATAATCTATTTGACAAACATGAAAATTTCAATGTATTAAACTTTCCATTACCGGTTCCGGTCTTTTCAGTTCACGTTTCCGGAGTATGGCCTGTTGGTGTTTTTTCGCAGGATGCTTTTTGATTTATAATGACAATTCTACAAATGACTGTAATTGCACGCCGGAAACAGGTTTTATTTCAATGTCTTTAAAAATTGTCTTGCAGTCATTACAGGTAATTTCGAGGCTTTGAAATCTTTCAGATTTCTTGTAATCAGCATATCCTGATCATTTTCTATTGCAGTAAAATATTGAAGTCCATCCTCAAAGTCGGAAAATGTATCATCATTTAAGGCCAACCCGATTATTTTGTCGTCAAGTGGCAGAACATTCACAATTAACCGGAGTTTCCTTAATACTTCTTTTGCTTTCTTCGCACTGGCTTGCCGTAGCAATGTATAACTTGTATTTGCTATTGTTAATGACGAAATATTAAGTTCAATAACCTTCTGGTCCGCCAGTGAAAAAAGCCTTGCCGATTCATCATAAAAAGGTTCCCTGTGTGACAACAAGTCTATCACGATGTTGGTGTCAACAAACAGTTTTTTCATTTGTATTTTTCGGTTAAATATTCAGCATATTCTTTTTTATAATCAAAATCAGGAGGAAGGTCAATAACCCCGCTTAGACTTTCAACCAGGGGAGTGATTGATATTTGATTACTATCGTTTCCTTTCTCCCTGGTCAAACTGTCAAGATAGGCTTCAATTATTTTAGACAAGCTAATTTTTTGACTTTTGGCATATATTTTTGCCTTTTCTATCACGCTGCTGTTTAATCTTAATGTCAATTTTGTTTCCATGGCAACATTATTTACGTGCAAATATACAAAATTTATACGTCATCTCAAACTCATTACCTGATTTTACAATCCGCATTAATACTTTTCAATCTAACCCCGTTTGTGGCTTATCGTTTCCACCGGCACATACATTTTTCCGCCGCCGGTTGTGTTAACAGATAAAAGTGTAAATTTGGATTCCGGCAACAAAACGATTCTTCAAATGTCCCTTTTTCAAAAATCCGTCCTGAACAAATACCTGAAGGAGCAGGATAAAACGGCTGTCCGTCTGGCTTACGACAAATACCGGGCGTATTTTCATAACCCGGATATCCAGGAAAATATTCGTTTGAGCAAGGAGGAACAGTTTCAGGAAGGTTTTCTGCGGGAACTGTTTGTGAAGGTTTTCGGTTATGTGCTGAACCCGTTGCCCGACTATAACCTGACCACCGAATACAAAAACGAAACAGGGGCAAAAAAAGCGGATGGCGCTATCCTCCGCGGGGGTAAGGCGATTGGCGTCATCGAACTGAAGTCAACCAAAACCAAAAACCTTGAATCCATACGGCAGCAGGCGTTCGACTACAAAGCCAACCAGTCGGGCTGCGTTTACGTCATCACCTCCAATTTCCAGAAGATCAGGTTTTACATCAACGATGCCGTTGAATACGAAGAATTTGACCTCTTCATCCTTTCCCCCGGACGCTTTGATATCCTTTACCTGTGCCTGAACAGTGAAAACCTGCTGGCTGATATCCCCCTGAAAATAAAAAATGCATCCCTGCTTGAGGAAGAACAGATCACCAAAAAGTTTTATGCCGATTATTCCCTGTTCAAAAAGGAACTGTTTGAGGATATGGTCAACCGTAACAGTGGAAAAGAAGGCATCACAAAATTATTGCTGTACAAGAAAAGCCAGAAACTGCTCGACCGTTTCCTGTTCATTTTCTTTGCCGAAGACCGGGGGCTGCTCCCTCCGAATTCCATCTCGCGGATGATCAAACGCTGGAACGTGCTGAAGGATGAAGACGCCTACAAACCGCTTTATGAAATTTACAAACAGTATTTTGGCTACCTCAACAAGGGCAGAAAGGGGAAAGTGCCTGCCGATGACATCCACGAATACAACGGGGGACTTTTCCTGCCGGATGAAGTGCTCGGTAAAATTGAAATAGGTGACGATGTACTGCTCAGGCACACCTCCACCCTGACCAATTACGATTTCGATTCCAATGTGGACGTGAACATCTTGGGGCACATCTTCGAGCACAGCCTGAACGAAATTGAAAGTACCACCGCCGAGCTGGAGGGCGTGGACTTTGACAAACAGAAATCCAAGCGCAAAAAAGACGGGGTGTATTACACACCCAAATACATCACCAGGTATATTGTTGACAATACCGTTGGAAAACTTTGTGAAGAAAAGAAAACGGAACTGGGCATCACAGAAGATGAATTCACTGCCAGCCGGCAGAAAGCCACCAAAAAGAAGCTGCTTGCAAAACTGGAAAAATACCGTAACTGGCTGCTCCGGCTCACCATCTGCGACCCGGCATGCGGGTCAGGCGCTTTCCTTAACCAGGCGCTGGAATTTTTGATCAATGAACACCATATCATTGATGAACTGAATGCAAGGCTGTTTGGCAGCACCATGGTATTCCAGGATGTGGAAAACCAAATCCTCGAAAAAAACCTGTACGGTGTTGACATCAACGAAGAGAGTGTGGACATTGCCCGTTTATCCCTGTGGCTGCGGACCGCCCGGCGGGGGCGGAAACTCACCACGTTGAACAAAAACATCAAATGTGGCAACTCGCTGATTGACGATCCGCAGGTGGCCGGGGACAAGGCTTTCAGGTGGCCACAGGAATTTCCAGAGGCTTTTCAGCTGAAAAAGAAAGAAGCCTGGCATATCACTTCGGCAACACATAACTCGCGCTATTCGCAACGGATGTTCGACAATCATGTAAAACCTGGTGAAGCTGTTTGGATAGAAGAAAAAGACGAGATACTTGTTACCCAAACAATTGCAGATATTGTAAAAGAGGACAATCTAAACGTAATTGAGTACAATATCTGTGGAGACCATATGCACCTGCTTCTGGTCTGTGAAAAAGAAGAAGTACCATTAATAGCAGGCAAAATAAAAGCCGTAAGCGGACGAAAATATAATATCGAAAATGGGATAACTATAGCTGCCGCACGGGACGGGGAGAGCGATGGAGATACCAACAGCGATACCGTCACAACAAGGGGACATGTCCCCTTGTCCGGGGTAATGGCACTAATATAGGTATTTTAATCATTTGTATTTTCGGTATTTCCCATTTTTCGTTATCCTTGTATAACTTCGCCCGCCGGGCCGTTTAGGCAACATTTGCTTGCGGATCAGTTGTTTT
>CAJVWU010000125.1 GCA_913009755.1 uncultured Bacteroidia bacterium | reverse complement strand
AAAGGGTTATTTGTCTTTACCGTTTCCAAAAACCAGAATTTCGTTGGCCACCACTTCGGTGATGTAATGTTTGTTGCCCTCTTTGTCATCGTACGAGCGGTTCACCAGCTTCCCCTGGATGGCAGCTTCTTTACCTTTGCTTAAGAGCTTTTCTGCGAGTTCGGCGGTTTTTCCCCAGGCAACGATGTTATGCCATTGTGTTTCGGTTACGCGTTTGCCTTCGCTGTCGTTGTAATAATCGTTAGTAGCGAGGGAGAAACGAGCCATGCGGCGGTTTTCACCAAAGGTTTTCATTTCCGGGTCATTGCCGAGGTGTCCGATCAGGTTTACTGAATTTCTTAAAGTTGTCATAATAGTAAAAATTTAAATGATAAATAAATAAGTTAATTTGTCTCTGCCTGCATGTGCCGAAAGAATTTCTTCTTTGCTGTTTGCGACAGGATGTTTAAGAACGACAGGGCAAAAGTATATCAGTCCGGATGGGCTATTCGGTTAATAACCATTTACTTCCGTTTAACATTCGTTTGTAGTCGGTTGTAAATGGATATAAATTTGAGTGTTTGAGTGTTATATAATTTGGGGGGGATGTGAAAAAATCATGAAATGGTTTGATAATTTGATGAACTACATCTCTCTTTCGGGAGGCGGCCCAGCCAACACATAGTATTTACGTAGTGTCTGCCGACTTTCTTTCTACCCTCATCGTAATAAAATATTTCGTACCTACGGCACTTCTTAATTCGTTTCTTCTATTGACTACCAATATATTGTCGGGGCTAACCATAAAAAAACATGGATTACTTGCCGCATGTCATTGAACATCAATAGCTGGTTACGTTTTAATCAGTCCCGGCAGGGACAGCATATTGGTAGAATTTAATATTAATTTGATGTCAAGTGCCGTAGGTACGAAATGTTTGTCTGGTTCAGTCCGGGATAAAATAGTTTATTCAAAACAGAAAGATTTTGACAGATAAGCGCTGAAAACATTGTATTTAATGACTTTGTTTAAATTAATCTGATATGAAAAAGTTACGTATTATTCCCGTGCTTGTTACAAAGTATTGGGATTTCGACTAAATAATATTTTGAGGTGTTGGGATGATTATCTTCTCATATTAAGACGGAATCTTTATCGCTGAAAAAGTATTGAAATATCATTGCCGGATTGAGTTCCTCCCGCCTCAGGCGGGAAGGGGCGTAGGGGTGGGTCTTCTCATTTCGGTTTTTTCTTTTCATGTTCTTCTATCCAGTATTCAATTGTTCTTAGTACGTTAGGCATATCTTTTCTTATTTCCCGATCATCAAACCGCAGAAAACGAACACCCATATTTTCTAACTTCTCTTGCCGAATTTCATCATTATCAATGGCCTCCTCAAAATCATGGCTGATCCCGTCAACTTCTATAGCCAACATTAAGTCTTTGCAGTAGAAATCAACAATGAAATTATCAATAGGTCGTTGACAATCAAAATCATACCCCAGCATTTTCTTTTGCTTTAGCTCATTCCAAAGAAGGATTTCCGAAATGGTCATATCATTTCGGAAAGCTTTTGCTAAAGGCTTTAGTTTGGGATTGTATGGTAAAATTTTCCGGCGCATTGCTGTGTTGTACCCACCCCTACACCCCTCCATTGGAGGGGAAAGTAACGGCATCAATTAAAAGTTCACCCGCCTGTGCTATGTACACCAAATGGCAAGCAAGGCCTTGAAATTGGACCTGTTTTTAGTGGCACAACATGCCCGGAATATCTACTTCTTTTCCCATTACTAAAATGCTTTAAACTTATCGCCCATATAATGTTTTAGATTCCATTTTTTGGTGGTGTCTAAAGCACGTTCAAGTACAATTAATTTTTGGTCTGTATTGGTCTTGAAATACTCTACGGTTTCATCTGCTATAATGACGTCCAAACAGATTAAAGTTTCTTTGTCTCCGTCTGTGGCAAACAGGATTTCGTTCTTTTTAAATTCTTCTTGTTTGGTTAAAGTGTAATTGAGTTTAAAACCGTTTTTGATTAAAATTTCGGTAATCAGTTCATCGCGGTTGAAAGCGGAAACCAACTGAGCTTCTTTGTCTTTGATGTATTTTTTGAGCAATTCGATATTTTCTTCTTCTGTTTTTTCCGGGTCGGGGGCAAACTCTACTCTTGGAAAGTTCGATTTTACCAGTTTGAAAACCTTGAAACCCAAACCACTCTTTCCGTATTTTTGGGATTGTTCAGCTACCATATCAAAAGGCAATTCTTCTTTTTTCCTATCTTCCTTTGCTCGTATCTCTTTTTGTATTCTTTCAATTACCCGTTTGTTGCGTTCAATGGTGATGTCGCTGATTTTTTTGTAGCCTGCTTTGTAGGCTTCGCTTTTTTCGTCTGTGGTTTCGGGTAGTTGCACTAAAATGTATTTCCTGTTTCCTCCATCTTTTTGGTTGAGTTCGGTTACTGCTTGTCCCAATGTACCTGAACCTGCAAAAAAATCAAGAATAATATCATCATTATTACTTGATAAATTAGTAATTCTTTTCAGAAGCCTTGTTGGTTTGGGAGTGTCAAATGGTGGAGAATTGAACAAGACCCTTATTTCTTTTGCTGCTTCTTGGTTATCTCCTACTTCTGACCTTAACCATAATGTTGAGGGAGTTACTCCTTGTTTTACTTCAGATAAAAACGTTTTCAATGAAGGAACATTATTTCCCTCATTTCCAAACCAAATTCTGTTTTCTTTTACTAATGCATTAAATTTTTCCTCCGAAGATACCCAACATCTACTTGCAGGAGGATTTACAATTCTACCAGACGGTGTTTTAATTGGATAATCATTAGTAATAGTATATGTTTTTACAGAAAAATCCACAGCTTTCCAATTTCCTCTTGGGTCGTCATCTCGATTTGTGTATCTTTTATTTTGTTCTTGAGTTCTGTTTAATAGGTTTATTTCCCAACCAATATCTCCGTTTTGTTTTATGTTTTTTGCATAACAAATAATATGGTCATGCATTTCTGAAAAATATTTTGCATCATTTTGTGGACTATACTTTTTTTGCCAAATAATATCAGCAATAAAACAATCTTCCCCAAAAACCTCATCACAAAGTTTCCTTAAATGATGTACTTCATTGTCATCAATGGAAATAAAAATTACGCCATCTTCACGGAGCAGTTGGCGGGCAATTAGCAATCGGCTATACATCATATTTAGCCAGTTACTATGAAAACGTCCGTCAGTTTCTACATTGGTGTCAATTTTATATCCGTTTTCGGTCATTTCTGCATCTTCCCAATACTCTTTTTTGTCCTGGTTAAATTTATCGGAATACACAAAGTCATTTCCCGTATTGTACGGTGGGTCAATATAGATGCACTTAATCTGTTCGCGGTAACCATTACTTAAAAGTTTAAGGACTGCTAAATTTTCACCTTCAATAATCAGGTTTTCGCTTTCGGTGGGGTTTACGCTTCTTGCTTCGTCATAAATAAGTGTGGCATCGGTAGGCGTAAAAGCTTCCCGTTTTGCATTGCTTTTTCCAAACCAACGGAATTCGTAACGTTCTGTTTCGCTAATGCTGGCATAGTCCATTAATTTTGCAATTTCACGAATGTTGACCCTGCCTTCGTTTGCAAACAAATCGGGGTATAATTTTTTTAGCGTTTCCAAACGTTCTTTGTTCCAATCGTTGCTCAAAGGCATATAGTCGTCAATATTTTCCATTCTACTTTTTCTTTTTCGATTCTTTGAGTACCTTCTTATCTTCACTTTTTAATTTACGTTGAACTTTCGTAACATCTTCGCTCGGAGGTAAATTTTCAGGAATGATGCCACGCTGAGTTAGCATTTTGCGAACAGCAAGGTTATTGTCCACATGCTCTTTTTCAATCGAAGTTTGGCCTTTAATATCTTTGCTTTGAACATTCAGGCTTGTCATCTCGGCAGCAAAATCTTTGGCTTTTATGCTAATGGTGGGTAAGAAATCGGCGACAGGTCTTTTTACCGGAACGCCCATTTTTCTTTTCAATTGTAAAGTTGATAAGCGAAAAAGTGCCTGGTCTCCTTTTGACCTAATAACCCCAAAACCCTTATTATCGACTCCACGTTGAAATAAAACCCCTGAAAGTTGTTTTTCAGTTTGACTTAACTTTTCACGGGCTTTCACCCTTTCAAATTCCAATAATCTTTGCTCAATTATTTCTGCTCTCCTTGTTTGTACAGCAAAATAATTTTGGGCAAAGGCAATTTGTGGTTTTCTGCTATCACCATTCTGGGCAATTAGGTAACAGGCGTATCTTGTTAGGAGGATGTCATCAATTTCTTTTTGAGCACCTTTGCCTAAATTTATCATCTTCCTGACATCAGGAAAATGATTGAATTCATCTTCTCCTGCACCCTTACAGGCAATAATGGCTTTTTGAATTACTTTTTCGAAGTTTTCCCATTTGCTATAGCCGAGTAATTTTTGCATTTCCCGTGCACTCCAGCATTCTATATTCTCAAGAGTAGATGCTGCTGATTCAAATTGATTAAAAAGTTTTTTTATTTCGTCTGTCTTCATTGTACTAATTCATTTATCGTTTTATTGGCTTCTGTTTTAAAATATTGGTAATTTTTAACAGGTGCTTTGTATTGTACTTCTACTCCTAATGTTGCAAAATGCTTTAAGGCACATTCTATTTTGTAAACCTCACTTTCTTTAAGTGATTTTTTGTCGTTAATGTCGTTTGTTCCTTTGGTTTCAATTACAAAATAAAACTCACTCTCGTTGCCCTGCCCGCCAGACAGGCGGGCGTTTCTCAAACTTTTACGCTTCATTACAATACCAAAGTCGGGATTATACTCGCCAATAGGAGTTTGTATTTTGTAATAAGCAGGAAGTTTCATAAAACAAATTACTTCATCATCATTATCTGTTGCCAGGGCAAAAAGGCTTTCAGTATAACTATCGATAAGCATTCTGTTATAGAATCCTCTGTTTGGCGTGTCTCTGTATTGATTGTCCTCCACTTGTTTTATAAAATCATTAAACTCAAAAGGAAAAGTTTCATTTGTCAAATGATAATCTAAACCCCGTAGCATCTCTTCCAACTCAATGTTTTTTATCAGAGCAGATGCTTTTTGGATAAATAATGGCGGATTTTTCACAAGGTTTTCGCTATTAATACCCTCAACAATTTTAAATGTAGTGGTATAGCTTAAGCCGGTGTTTTCACTAATTTCTTCCATTAAATCCAATGCAGAAAAACGTGCTTTCAATTTGTAGGTTTCTTTACCTCCAAATTCACCTTCAATGCCTTCTTCTGTAATTGAATCAATAGAACGGCTGCTTACTTCTGCCTCGTAGTCTGCAATTTTAATATTGTTTATTGCTTCAATACTTCTTTCAATTAAAGCGGTTTCATCAAAACCAACGGTGTAATTTGTTTTCTTTGCCAGAGCGGTCCAAAAACGCTTAAATGCTTTGTTAATACTTTCATTTTTGCTACGCTTAAAGCTAACCTTATTTTGAGGTTTCCCTTTGTGTGTGTGTGTCATTCCTGCACCAACCCGTGAAGTACCATAAACCTCCTTTATTTCTTCCTGATACTGTGTTACAAAGGTTTCGTAGGTTTCGTTTGGGATTACCGTAAGCTGGTTAATTCGTTTTGTATCTTCTACGCTCAATTTGTCATAAACTCTTTCTCCATCCTTATTTACACAAATTCGTAATCCTCTTCCGATTTCTTGTCGTTTTTTGATTTCAGAATAAGAATTGCTCAAGGTTGCAATGTTGAAAATATTTGGATTGTCCCAGCCTACACCGAGAGCAGAATGAGAGAAAATGAATTCTATTTTATTGGCAGTTTGCTCACTAATTGATTTTTCTTTTATCGGTGTTTGCGAAGCTCCTTCGTCGCTTTCACTTCCGTAATTTAAAAGTCCGATTTTGTCTTTTAGTATTGCATCAAAGACATCTTTATTTTTACGCATTGAGTTTTCATTGTCGGTAAATTCACCCTTTCCTGTCTGAGCAAAATAAAATCCCTGAATTGCATCAATATGTTCGGCTGTTGGTTTTTCATTATTGTGAAATTCGGGATATAGCTCTTTATATTTCTCAATAAAGAGGTTTTTGATAATTGGCTTTTCACTAATGTAATTGGCAACTTTGTCAATGAAAATGAGCGAGAGACATTTGATGCCCTGTTCCTGTAATTTTTGCTTTTTTGTAAAATGGCGCATAATTAGCCATTCCAGTTGCAAAGCCCAAATACTCTGAATATTTCCTGATGTCTGCTTTTCAAAAATTTCGGTTCCGTTGGTAAATGACACCGACCATTTTCCGGTTCTCAGACTTTTGTTAATTCTGGTTATTTGGTATTTTAAGTAACTTGGGTTATTGGTAACTTCTCCAAGGTTGTCACCTTTTTTAAGCCATTTGGAATTTTTAAACTCAATTTTTCCACTCTTTGATTGATGCCATGCTTTGATTTTGGCTTTCGGCTCACCTTTTCCGTTTTGTGTTTCTGATAGCTCAAGTTTTAAAGTTGCTTCATCGTTTTTTTCAGTAACAGTCAATACCTCAATCTTTTTTACCAAACCTTGTTTATAACTGTCGTAAGGTGTAAGGCGGTACAATTTGTTTTTTACAACCTTGTGCGTAGCCGAATATCTTATTTTGAAAAGGGGATTGAGTTTGGCAATTTGTTTTATTGAATTTTCGGTATCCATTCCTTCCTGGGGTTCGTCCATTATGATGATTGGATTTGTACGTCCGATTGCATCAATGAAAGGAATATTTGCAAATAAGTCTTCTCTTTTGGCCTGGTTCAGGATTTTGTCTTCCGAATTAAAAGAAGCCAACGTCATTACCATAATCTGTGGATGTTGTTCCTCAATAAAGTTGGTTACTTTATTCAGCCGTTTGCTATTGTATTCAAAAAACTTTGGTGTAAAACCATAGATACTTTCCAATTGCTTCTCAAAAGCTGACAGAGTACTTAAAACGCCTTGCCGGATTGCGATAGAGGGAACAAGGATGATAAACTTCGTAAATCCATAATGCTTATACAGTTCATAAATAGATTTGATGTAAACGAGTGTTTTACCCGTTCCGGTTTCCATCTCAATGGTCAGTTCCTGCTCGCTTGTTACTTTCGCAATTTCTTCTCCAATACCATTTTCAAGTATAACAGTCTTAATATTTTCCTTTAGTTGCTCATTAGAAAGCGTGCAAATATTTGAACGAATACCTTCTGTACAAGCATTGTCAAATGTATTTTTGTCGTTTCCTTTAAATACATTAACAATAGACATGATTGCCGTTTGCTGATATTCCAGTTCTTCTAATTTTATTTCCATCAATCTGTGTTATTAATATATTTCATCTTTCGTTCGGCAACTCTTAATGCTTTTTCTCCAAGTTTTTCATCTTTAATTTCATAAAGAATTTTTTCGCTCAGATATTGAACAATCATATCGTCTTTATTCAATTCGAGAATCTCAGAAAGTTTTATTATTTGTTCTTTGGTTGCTTTCCTTTCACTTCTCTCAATTTTACTGAGTATTGCAGTGTCAATATCAAGTTTAGCAGCTACTTGTCTGAGAAGCAGTCCTTTTTTCTCTCTGTTTTCCCGAAGTATTTCTCCTGTTGATTTGTCTGTTTTCATTTGTCAAATATC
>CAJVWU010000124.1 GCA_913009755.1 uncultured Bacteroidia bacterium | reverse complement strand
GATAGATTTTAATAAGCTATATCATTATTGATGAAAAAAAACCTTAAAACTGAAGATAATATGACTTCTTTTATGAAAAAACCGTGACATAGATGAGTTTTTCAGTAGCTTGCGGATTTAAGGTATACTGAAAAGATTCCCCGAAGCAAAAGTGATTACCAACCCCAAAGCAAAAAGAATACTTATGGATCTTTTATTAATTCCTGAGGAATCTTTTGTTACGGTTACCGATAGAGAAACACTTTCTCTTGGGGATAAAACGCTGGAATTCATATATATGCCCTGGGTACACTGGCCTGAAACCATGGTGGCCTACCTGAGAGAAGATAAGATTTTATTCACGTGTGACTTTTTTGGTGCTCACCTGGCAACAACTGATCTTTACGTTACCGATGAAGCACGGGTTTATGAAGTAGCAAAACGCTACTATGCAGAGATTATGATGCCCTTTAGTAAGATAATCAGGAAAAATTTAGATAAAATTGCTTCTTACGATATTTCTGTAATAGCTCCAAGTCACGGGCCAATGTATCCACGACCTTCATTTATTATTGATGCTTATAAAGACTGGGTTGAGGGGCCGGCAAAAAACATGGTGGTTTTACCCTATATTTCGATGCATGGCAGTACAAAGAAGATGGTAGATTTCTTTGTTTCATCACTTGTAAAAAAAGGTGTTGCTGTTGAAATATTCAATTTAGTTATTACAGATATAGGGAAACTGGCAATAGCTCTTGTTGATGCCGGAACAATTGTCATAGGAACCCCAACTGTTCTTGGTGGTCCGCACCCCTATGTCGTTTCCGCTACTTATCTAACGAATACATTACGCCCTAAAGCTAAGTTCTTGTCCATTATCGGTTCCTACGAGTGGGGAGGTAAATCAGTAGAGATATTAACAGGAATGATTCCTAATCTTAATGTGGAAGTTTTTGAACCGGTTATTGCCAAAGGCTCCCCTTCGGAGGCGGATTTTGAAGCGCTGGAGCATTTGGCTGAAAACATTGCACAGAAACATAAAGAGCAGGGGTTTAAGTAACCGATTTAGTAAAGACCTGCGCAACGGACATTACATCATGGTACTCTCCGGCAACAACAGCGTATTGCTTAATTCAAAATTGCTCATTGCCCGCTGACAGCATTTTCAATAAAATCAAAAAAGGACAGCCCGAAGAAAAGCTGTCCTTTTTTTAGTAGTATAGTTGAGTATGAGGAATATTTCTTTTTCAGTTTTGTTCTGATAAACAATCCTGTTACCATGATCCGTGATTGATCTCTTCACCATTATCATATTCCCAGTATTCACAATGACCGGAAGCCTCCCATTGGGCTTTGTAAGTAAGCATATACAGGCCGTTTTCCCATTCTTTGGCTTCGATAGATCCGGAGCCATCAGCGTTGACAATAATAATGACCTGAATATCACCGGGAACCACAATGGTCAGATAAAACGTGCCATCGGATTCATGCCAGTTGAATTTCATGAAAACGGTACCCGGATTTTCAGGATCATAAATAGTAAATGTATTGTCTGAACCGTCTTTGTACTGCTCAGCCATTATGAATGTGAAATTGTGCAGTTGCATTCCTTCAAACAATCCGTCAATGATCATTTCCCAATGGATGTATTCTGAAGGTTTTCATGTTGTTTGTTTTTTGGGTTAATAACGGATTTATATCTGTCTTGATTTTGTTTCTTGAAAAGCAACGGCCGGTAATTGTAAAACAGTTTATTTAGCTGGGTTTGAAATCAATAAGTTTGCCGGCCATTGCTTGATCATATTATTTGATGATTTTTTTTGTTATCATGCTACCGTCGTTAAATTCGAGTTCAATGAAATAAACTCCCTCAGGATACATGCTAAAATCTAGAGTATGTTGGTGTGCCGGGTTCGTACCGATAAATACCTCATCCATTTGCCGGCCGGTTACTGAAAAAATGCGAATGCCGTTCAGCGCTTTCTCCGACTGAATGGTCAGCCGGTCTGTCACCGGGTTCGGATACAACTCAATCCGGCAATCAGGCTGTTCTTCAATTCCCGTTTTGAAATCGTACTCAACAAGATAGTTTACGGAATATACCTCAGATTCTTCACCTGTCGTTACTATCATTACGGGGACTTTTATGCCGGGAGCCATCCACTTGTAATAAATTAAGATGACATCCCCTATAAACATCCAGTCATCTCCCGGATTAAACTTCATCCAGTTATACTCATGGTGTGTTGTTTTAATTCGCAATGTATTCTGATAAGTGTCCACAGGGGTTGTAATGGTTCCATAAGCATCGGCTTCAACGGTAACGGTTGATGAATCACGATGAAAATAATAACCCTGTGCACTACCAAAATGCATCAATTCGTAGGAAAAGTCATAACTATCGTTATAGGTAAAAGGAAATTCATACTGAACAAAACCGTCAATAATATCCCCGTACCCAAAATTCCCGCTTGGAGTAGTGTCTCCGCTTGCCGTTATAACCTGCGACGAGGTGCTGTTGATGAAGTAAAAGTAAGTGGCAATCCCATCAGAAGTATAAAACGCGGTGCTTATGTCAGCATTTTGAACTGCCGAAGAATCGGCAAACGGTGTCGCTGAGGGATCTACACAAAAGTAGGTGTTTCCCGTGAGCGCCTCATCCCCGGTGACATTGGCAAAGTTCCATATTTGGTTTGCGCCGGGAGGGCCGGGATCACCGTTTATAATACCTCCGTCATAGCCGTCATGACGGTATGTGTCGCCGAGTGATAAATTAATATCGCTGGTAATAACAGGTTGTGCAAATACAGACAATGCTGCTATGATCGAAATAAATAATAGTGCATATTTTTTCATGACTTTTTCTTTAAAATTACAAGTAGAATTCCGGGTTTAGTCTTTAACGCATCTTACAGAATAGCCTGTATTTTTTGTTCCAACAAGGGAATTGATTTGAACCATACAATATTGGTACATGAGGTTCATATGATTTGCAAGGAATGAATTATTCGCGTCTTCAGTTGTGCTCCAGTATCTGGCTATTTCTTTTAAACTTTGGTATTGGAAGCCGGGGTCCGTGCGCATACCGGAGCCCCGTGCGGAGAACCCTGAGGAGTTGTTGTTGTCGTTGGGAGTTTCCCAGTATGCATTATTGGTTGATTTCAGTGCACAACCGCCGTTGGAAGTCCCGCCAACAAAGTCCATCAATTGCTCGAACTCTGCCTTGCTTGGCAGATGCCATCCGTCGGGACAGGTGCCCTGCACGCCGCTTGGGTTCCCGTTGCTTGAAGAAGCACCGTGCATGGCAGCATCCCAGCTATATAGCCTGCCCCATGTAGCTGCATTGCTTTCGTTATCATCATACACCCACACACTGTCAATGGGTGTTCCGTCGGCATAATGCAACGAGCGCAGGTTTTGTTTCATCCAGGTTTGCTGGCCGATGACCACGGTTTCATAAGTGTTGCCGTCGTAGTCGGTTACCGTGCCTCCGGGAGGGTTTTCACCGCCGATAACCACATATTGATCACCAATATATAAGGTGTCGTTTGAATAATTTACATAAATGGAAGCCGTGTAAAGTGAATAGGGAACCGACAGGAACTGGGTAGTGCCCATATCGGTGTAATTGCTGCCTCCGTCGGGATCAATGGCCACATTCAAAAAGTATTTGTCAGCGCCCCAGTCAATGTCCGAAAAGTTGCCTGACAACACATTGCCTTCCCCGATGTTTACCGTGAAAATACCGATGGCATTCGAGGTAGGTGTGAAGCTTTCGGAATAAACGGCTGTGCCGTTCACATTGCCGGAACGGATGGTGATCTTCAGCCCGATGGGTGAATTGGTGATGGCTGTCCCGTCACTGTTCCTGGCAACGGCCTGATACTTGAAACCCTGAGGAGCCTGCGCCATGAGAGTTCCTGCTAATAATAATAAAATGAGAAAGTTTAATGTTTTCATGATGGTTTGTTTTGTTTATTGTTTAATGATTTTTTTATTGATAGTTTGCCTGTTGTCAAAAAGGATGGACACGGTATAAAAACCCGGACTTAATCTGTCCAGTTTGACCGTAATCGGATTGACGTCAAAACCGGCCCGAAGAATTGTTCTCCCCTGAAGGTCTTTGATGTCAACACTTACAGGATTTGCTTTCGTTTTATCATAAGTTAGATAAATCCTGTCCGATGCCGGATTGGGATAGACCAGAAGGTCGTTTTCATCAATGAAGTTTTCATCAATTCCGGTGTTTTTGTCAGCACCCTGAATGAAACCCTGTGTCAATAACAGACCGGTTGTTGACAATGATTCAGTCATGATCTCACCGACAGTGAAATCAAGCGACAGACCGTTGCCTGTAAATGTTTCACCACCGGAGCAGACCACCATTGGGGTCACCTGTTGTGCGTTAATGTACTCCGGCATTCCGGTAAAAAAAATCAGGAGTAGAATTGGCGGCAAACCGCTTAAAAGAAATTTGTTCATGATTTTAGTCTTTAGTTTCCTTTTCATTTTGAATATGTTTTAAGATTTTGTTCAAGGCATCTTTTTGATGTTTGATTTTATTTTTGAGCTCCTCGATGGATTCTTCTTCCGAAGAGCTTTGTCTCTTTTTTTTGGTAGTGTATTTTCTTTTTTTGGTCATTTTTCCGGTTGCTGAAGATTTTTATAATTTGCATGGACAAAAGTATTTTGTGTATATGGTGCATCCAAATTTTCGGGGTATGCGAAAAGTTTCAGGGCGGGTTTCAAAAAGTCACAAAGTTTGTAATGTATTGAATATGTATTTATTCCGTATATAGATTTTTACTTATAAAGGAGGCCTTGATAGAGGTTTCAGGATAAAAAAAGGGGGGGCCACCCCACAGTTGGTGTTCCAATCCGCAGTTGGTGAGGACACCAACAACGGAAACAGGATTTTGGTGCAGGTACAATTTACTTGTTACCGGATTGCTCCGAAGGAATGCCGTCGGCACAAGTCCGGACGAGCAGTGGTTTCAAATCCGAACGAGCAGTGTAAAATTGGAATACAATCCAAATAAATTAAAAAGATGCATAATATTGGTATATGTTCCAATAAAAGTATTACTTTTGTAAAAATTGGATCATAATCAAATATAAAAATGAAAAAACTTTTGGAATTATTATCAGAGATCAATTATTGGGAAGCGACACCTGATTTTGAACTGGGGTTTATGAGAAAACGGTACAGTGATGCCCTTTGGAATTTACTTGGAAATCAGTTGGTGAAGGTCATTGTCGGGCAACGCAGGAGCGGTAAAAGTTATGTGGTCAGGCAATTGATTGACAGGTTAATCAATGAAAGAAGGGTTGACGGAAAAAATATATTTTACCTGAACAAAGAAATGTTTGAATTTGAAACAATAAAAGATGCAAAAGATTTGTCGGAAATCATTCATTTGTATGAAACTGCTTATTTACCAAAAGGAAAGGTATATATTTTTATTGACGAAGTTCAAAATATCAGTGACTGGGAAAAGGTAATCGTATCTCTTGCCCAGCATCCCATAAAAGAATATGAGGTTTTTGTTACGGGATCAAACTCCAAACTTTTGTCTGGCGAGTTGGCTTCACTGCTGTCGGGAAGGTATATACTTCTGGAAGTATTTCCTTTTTCATACAGGGAATTTCTCGACTACAGGAATATGAATAATAAAAAAGAAAGTTTTATTGATTATGTTACCACAAGCGCTTTACCCGAAATTTTTCATTTGGATGCGGAAGAGACAAAACGTAATTACTTTCAATCATTAAAAAATACAATATTGCTGAAAGACATTATGTACCGGCACAATATCCGCGATTACGTTTTACTGGAAGACATATTTTTATTTTTGCTACACAATGTCGGGAACCTGACTTCTGTGCCGGCCATTCTTAAATATTTTAAAAGCAAAAACCGGAAAACCGACTACAAAACGATTTCTCAATATATTTCTTACATGAAAGAAACTTATCTTATTCATGAATCTCCGCGTTTTTCACTGAAAACAAAAGAAATTCTTTCCGGAGAAAAAAAATATTTTATAAATGACATGGGATTCAGGAATTATTTGTTTTCGCATTTGATCAAAGATATCGGAGTTATCCTGGAAAATACTGTTTACATGCATTTGCGTATGGCCGGATACGAAATACGAATTGGTTACGAACAAAATTCCGAAGTTGATTTTTTTGCCACAAAATTCAGGGAAAAACAATATATACAGGTAGCTTATGTTTTGCCAACCAAAGAAACGATTGACAGGGAATTTGGTTCCCTGGAGAAGATCAAAGACAATCTGCCGAAATATGTTCTGACCATGGACGATATGCTGATTGACAATGACAAGGGTATTGTTCATCAACATGTATGGGATTATATTTTTAATTTGGTTTAGACATCCGTATTGCACCTGCCCGACTGTGTCGTTCAGGCGGGAATCCGGAGGAGAACCAAGCAGAAGAATATATGCGGCCGGATTACTCCAAAAGAGTTCCTTCGGAACAAATCCTGCCGGGAGATACGGAAAATTTTATCAATACGAAAAAACAACTTTCTTTTCATATCTCGCATCTCCGTTTGTAAAAACAATGAAGTAAACACCATCTGCAATTTTTGATAAAGGATGCCCGTAGAAAGTTTGCCAGTCACCGGAAGACGCTGAAGGTGTGAATCCCGCAATTTGCTTTCCGCTTGCGGAGAAAATTGCCAGTTCGGATTTCCTGCCATTGGTGTTCACGCTGATGTTCAGCTTATCATGAAAAGGGTTTGGTGCAACTTTTATGAATTGATCAATATCATGGCGTTCCGGAATGGAAGTGGTAAATGTGGCAATGTTTTTTGACATGGCCAGCGCCGTTTTTCCGTTGATATGTGCCTGCCAGATGCAATAAACCCATAATGTCCTTCCGCCTCCGGGATCAAGACTTTTCAGTTCTCCGAAATAAATTTCAGGATGGTCGTCGGGATAGTCATTGTTTGAAAGATAAATACCTTCGTTACCCCATAAAGTGTTTGAACTACTGTAAATTTCCGAGCTGTTCACTATTCCTGTTGTAAAACATAAATAATACGGATCATAGAATGTTTTTTTTTACGCCATACGACCAGCTTAAAAATGTGTCGTTTTGAAAATCCAGGTGAGCGTGGGTAGTGAAATATATGCATCCGGATTATAAATCCGGATGATTTATCTTCAGGTATTTTCGCATGCAAGTCGGACAGGATGCGATAATCCTTTGCATCAGAATCTTCATTTAAGATATGCAACACGTTTTTAACAGGATTTGGATAAAACGTCAGGCCGCCCGCAGTTGATTCGGGCATGCCGGTAAGTAAACTCCGGTAATAGAAAGTTTTAAAGTCAACAACCCAATCGTTAATCTCATTTTTCCAAATGTATTGGGTTATTAAAGTTCGATAACCATTTTTCGAGGGAGGGATCCCATGGCTGTAGCTTAACCGTTTCCTCTAACCCGTCTTCATTATATGTAAAGGTCATCCATTGGTCGTTGTCTTCATCCCACTCGAAGTAGTATTTCGTATAATCGTTACCATCATGGTCATATACATCCTTTACGTTTCTGACGGAGTCAATACCATCAGTATAAAGATACCTGACAGTTGAGTCCAATACCAAAGTGTCTGTATTTCGTATACCAAGATTCGTTACGAATTTTAACTCATCAATAAAGCCTTCAGGCAGAAATTTGTTTTTCATGCCGATCGTTCCCGGGTTGGTGATGTTTTCGATATTGCTAAGCGGCGAAACATCTGTCTGTGCTGTCAGATGCATCAAGGAAAGGGTGAATATTGCAAGGAATAAAAGTGTTTTCATTTTGATATGTATTAGTATCTTATTTCATATTTTCTTGCATTATTTGGCAAGAGTTTAGTAATTCAGAGCAGGTATTAATACCGTTTCTTTAAGTTTTTCAGCAGTAATAACAAGCTCTTTTCCTAACTTTGTCAAA
>CAJVWU010000123.1 GCA_913009755.1 uncultured Bacteroidia bacterium | reverse complement strand
GGATCGAAGATCTTCCCCCAGCGATTTATCTTATTCGCTGCAAAAGTGATCACAAAATAAACACCGTTAAGTTCATCAAGTATTAATCAAAAAAAACCAATTATTATGAAACCAAAACAATTTTTTCAACAGAATCTCTTCTTCTTCCCGATAATTCAAAACCCTACACTTTCACGTAGTAAAAAACTACATAATGCTGGTATTGACAGGCATTATTTTTATGCCTAACTTTGTAAAGTATACTTTGTAACTAATTTTCTTAGTTCACAATGCTGACTATGTTTTAGACCAACCAACAATGAAAAATTTTAAATTAACCACACTCGTCCTTGTTTTTCTGCCCCTGCTTTGCTTTTCGCAATACACCTGGGAAGAAGTTGCATTGCCCGACAGTATTGGCGCAGGTTCAATATGTTTTTATGGTACTGACACCTACCTTGCTACCGGCAACGGAGTTTATCACTCTGATGATAACTGTGAGAATTGGACCTATATTGGTCCGGCTGATTATCCAACCTGGAGCCTTTACATTTCACCTGGAGGTCAATTGTACGCTGGTGCAAGATCAACTATTTATAGATACTTGGGTAATAATCAATGGGATTCATTATACACAACATTAGATAAAACTAACATCCTTTCGATTTACGAATCATATAATGGAAGTATTTTCTTTGGAAACTGGGGAGGCATATTCCGCTCTACTGATGGAGGCGTAAACTGGACGGAAGTCCTTGATTTGTATAATACAGAAGTAGTCAATGCCATTGTTGAAAATAGTCAGGGGAAGCTGTTTGCCGGTAGTATTAGTTTTCAAGGTGATATAAGTCCCGGTGGAATATACAGTTCAACCGACGGCGGGGCAAGCTGGCAATTAACAGGCCTCAATTATCACTTTGTATCGTCCATCGTTATCAATACCGATGACGAGATATTTGTGGGTACGAGGGGGCATTGGACAAATGGAGGAGGAGGAGTTTTTAAATCTGTGGATGACGGCAATACATGGGAAACATCCTATACAAATATTTTAGTAAACTCCCTGGCACTTAACAATTATGATGAAATTGTTTTTAGTTGCCCTATGGAGAGTTATCCCTATGGAGGAGTACACCTGTCAGTTGATAGAGGTGATACGTGGAGTAATATTACTGGCAATTTACCAGGTAATTACTTGAATGGAGTTGCATTTGATAATAACAGCATTTTATATGCAATCGGGCTTTATGGCGACTTATTCAGAACAGAAACACCTGTCAATATTTCACTGCACCAATTTGCACATCAGGATCCGTTCACCGTTTATCCCAATCCGGCAAAAGACAAGCTCAACCTGGTAACAAATAGTTACAATATTGAAAAAATTTATATCACCGATCTTTCAGGGAGAATTATGAGGAAGATAAAACCTCAGCATTTAAATACAATTGAGATACGGATCGAAGATCTTCCCCCAGCGATTTATCTTATTCGCTGCAAAAGTGATCACAAAATAAACACCGTTAAGTTCATCAAGTATTAATCAAAAAAAACCAATTATTATGAAACCAAAACAATTTTTTCTTTTTTTATTTGTCTGTTGCATTATTTCAATTGGTAATGCACAAGTTTACAATTTAAATCCTGATCCAAATGGAGAACCCTGGTGGTCGGGCGGAGTACCTCACACCGATTCGCTAATACGCCTTGGAATCAATGATATCCCATTTCTCGAACGTAAATCGTTTATTGACCCTTCTGCTATTGTAGATAATTCGCAAGAAATGTTCATGCGGGACATTTTTTTACAAAAACATTATAGTTGTGCGCAAGCATCTGGTATTGGTTATGTATATACCTATGAAACAAACTGGTTAAGAGGTCTTTCATCTGACGATTCTTCACGGTTGTATCCAACTCATTTTACTTATAATTTTTTAAACGGGGGTGATTCAATGAGAGGATCAACCATTCTGGACGGATGGGATATTGTCAGAGAAAATGGCTGTCCAAATGTGTTGGATTACGGTGGGGATATGTGTATAAACGACGATCCGACCTATTGGATGACAGGATACGACAATTATAATAATGCTTTGCATAACCGTATTGACAGCATATTTAAAATAGATTTCAGTAACCCGGAAGAAGGTTTGGCTTTGCTCAAACAATGGCTGTTCAACCACAACAACGATACCTGCCAAACCGGGGGGTTGGCCAGCTTTGTGACCAATATGATGGCATGTTATGCCTATATACGCCCGCTACCAGCAGGGACACCTGAAGCCGGAAAACATATTGTAACTAATTGGAAAAATCCATGGGGAATCGATCATCAATTAACTGTCGTAGGTTTTAACGATTCGGTGCGATGGGATTTCAATGGTGATACCCATTTTACCAATGACCAGGACATCAATGGGGATAGTGTAATAAATATGAAAGACTGGGAGATAGGTGCATTAAAAATAGCAAATAGTTATGGATATAATTTTTCTGACAGTGGTTATATTTACTGGCCTTACAGACTTTTGGCCGATTCAGTATCGCTATACGATACCATCATGTATGTGTGCACGGTTAAAAATTACGAGCCTGAACTTGTACTGAAAGCCGGCCTGTACCACGAAAGAAGAAACAGCATCAGGTTAGATGTGGATTTTGGTAAAGATGCAAACGACAATACCCCGGAAGTGGGGAACGGCTATTACAAGGCTTTTGTTTTTGCGGGTGGCAGTTATCCCATATTGGGTTATCAAAATTATGATACCATGGAAGTGGAGTTGGATTATAACTATTTTTTCTCAGGTCAGGACGTCGGGAAGCTATATTTGGATGTCTGGCAGGGTGTCAATACCGATACCCTGGGCTATTTGTCTCAATTTTCATTGGTTGATAACAGGTGGGGTGAAACATTTGAATTATATCCTGATATTTCACATGATACTATCGAATATATGTACAATTGGTTTTCGGTAGATTATGATTTAATAGTACCAGGTGATAACCAGCAAATAACACAGGACGATACCTTATACAGCAATATGGTGAGCCGGTTCAACCCAACGGTTACAAATAATGCGGTGTTAACCGTTGAAAACGGAGTGGAAATAGATATGTACGACAGCGAGCTGATTATTGACGAAGGAAGTTCTTTAATAATAGGTGACAGTGTTGTTTTTCGTGCAAAAAGGGGCGCAAATAAAATTTCTATTTATGGAAATATCCAAATCGGCTACAATGTTACCTTTACCGCTGATGAAGGTAGTACAATTGAACTATATTTTGATTCCGGATCAGTAGCCATCCCAAATTGTAATTTTAACAACTGCACAGTAAGAAGTTTTGCCGAGCCATTAAATATTACACAATCTCACTTTACCAATTCAACTGTTCTGCAATTGGGTTTTAATATGTTTGTCTCAAAATCACACTTCGAAAATTCATTCATAAAGGCCCTCAACGTGTCGGTTGAATTTCCACAGAGGAATAAAACAGTATCTGTTGATAGCTGTACCTTTTTCTCTACCGATAATAATGAAGAAATGCCAGCTATTGATGTATGGAGCTATGACAAATTTTTCATTGAATACAATACCATAAACGGTTATTATAATGGCATACAATTACAGTATTCAGGTGCTGGAAACTCAGGTAACCAAAATCTAAATAACAATGAAATACATAATAGCACTATGTCCGGGATAATGTTGTTCAATTCAACGTCTTCCATTTCATCCAACCATCTGCATAACAATTTGAAAGGATTAAGTATTTACGATAACTGTAATGTTGCCTTATGCGGAAACCCGGGCGCTGAAACGTACGATGAGGTAAACTATATTACAAACAATGACAGTTATGAGGTTTATGCCTCATCCGGAAGCTTCCCCTGGTATTTCAGGAATAATGCAATAATTGACGAAGACAACCTCGGCAATCCTGACGACCCGATGGTGTATTATGAACCGCCAACCGGGGGATTTCCACTAATGGACGTAAAATACAATTGCTGGACCCGTGAGGATAATTTTGTCCCATCAGAAGATTTGTACCCTGCAGGTTATATGGTTAACCCTATCTGGTGTCCCGGTGGCGGCGGACAGAAATCAAGTGAAGTTGCGTTGCAAACCTTTTTGGATGGTGAAGAACATTTTGAAAACGGGGAGTATGCCGATGCGAAAACAACATTTGAGTCGGTAATTGAACTTTACCCCAATACACAATATGCCGGTGCTGCCATGAAAGAGTTGTTTGCCCTGGAAAAGTTTACGGACAATGATTACAGCACGTTAAAACAGTATTTTGAAACAAACGACAGTATCCAGGCAGATACCGTATTGACAAAACTGGCAGTTTTCTTATCTAATAAGTGTGAAATAGAATTGGAAAACTGGCAAACAGCCATTGACCATTTTGAAGATGTAATTGATAATCCCGAAAGTACGGAAGACAGTATTTTCGCAATTATTGACCTGGGTTATACCTATTTACTTATGGGCGACAGTACTGGAAGGGACTTAGCCCGGGGCAGGATGTTGCAATATATACCAAAATCGCAGGAAGAATATGTTAATAGCAGTAACTACCTGCTTTCGTTATTGCCTGTTACCAAAAAACAGCAAAAACCTGACAACCTGTTTGAAATATCAAAAGCAGGGGTATTGTCACAAAATGCCCCCAACCCATTCTCAAATACAACCACCGTATATTACAAGCTGACCGAACAAAGTTCTGTTATCCTTAAAGTTTTTGACCATGACGGGAGGGAAGTAAAAAGGATAAATGCAAGCTCTCGAAATACAGGGCTGAACAAAATTGAGTTGGATATGCATGGTTTGCCGTCAGGTATTTATTTCTATTCAATATTCATAAACGGGCAATTATCGGACACTAAGAAAATGGTGTTATTGTAAGTTTTTCAATTAAACAGCTAATTTGGTAGTATGTTAATAAAATCTCCCGGGCCGGTAATGGCTTCGGGAGTTTTTTATTTTTAAACCCAGATTGAGCATTAGAGATTTTAAAAGCCTTCCAGAAGAATGATAGCATTTCCTATAACCTATCTCACCCTGATCAGGGGATTGTGTTTTTCAGTGAAGTATCCAATCGGAACGGATTCAAGACCCTTGTTTTTCAACAGATTTTCCACCTCATTCACAACATTTTCTTCCACGGCAATCAACAGCCCCCCGCTGGTTTGCGGGTCGCATAAAATATTTTTCCAGCCCGGTTTCTTTAATTCGATATGGCCACCATAACTTTCCCAGTTGGTTTTGGTGCCGCCGGGCATACTGTTTTGTGCCAAATACTCATCCAGCATGGCCAGTTTGGGAACTTTGTCATATTCAATTTCAGCGGAAAGGTTACTTCCTTCACACATTTCGGTGAGGTGTCCCAACAGTCCGAAGCCCGTAACATCGGTCATGGCTTTCACACCGTTAATGGTGGCCAGTTGTATCCCCGCCGAGTTGGGTATGCACATATAGTTGGAAGCAATGCCGGCATGTTCTTTTTTTAATATCCCCTTCTTTTCGGCAGTAGTCAAAATGCCGATGCCCAACGGTTTTGTCAGAAACAATTGACAGCCTGGCGTAGCCGTATTGTTTTTTTTCATTTTTTCAATCTCCA
Organism: uncultured Bacteroidia bacterium; assembly: GCA_913009755.1. Lineage (GTDB taxonomy): Bacteria > Bacteroidota > Bacteroidia > Bacteroidales > F082 > JAADID01. The sequence continues at coordinate 2,371 of CAJVWU010000123.1, read as the reverse complement.
CCAACCCCGTAACGGCAAGCCCGAAAAGAGGCTCGGGGTTGTCAATGCTGTGTCCCCCGGCAAGGGATATCCCCGCATCTTTGCAAACCTGCCTTCCCCCTTCAAGCACACTTTGTGCTATATCGGAAGAAAGTTTGTCAATGGGCCAGCCCAAAATGGCAACAGCCATAAGCGGCACCCCCCCCATGGCATACACATCGCTGATGGCATTTACGGCGGCAACCCTCCCGAAAGTGAAAGGATCGTCAACAATGGGCATGAAAAAGTCGGTGGTGCTGATGATGGCCGTTCCGTTTCCCAGATCATAAACAGCGGCATCGTCCTGGCTTTCATTTCCCACCAGCAGGTTCAGGTCATTTACCGGCTTGATTTCCGTTTGCAAAATAGTGTCCAGCAGTTTTGGTGAAATCTTGCATCCACAGCCCGCTCCGTGGCTATATTGCGTGAGCCTGATTATATTCATATTGGTTCGATTCAAAATATTTAATGACTGCCAGGGCATTTTTCCAGTGGTCAACCGCACTTAACTTTAAATGATAAACCCGTTGCGGATTCCTGTCTGACAGTCCTCTCAAATAAAACTTGTCATAATAGGCGAGGGTGAGCATGGCCACCTCAAAAAAGTTTTCATCCTCCAGATATTGAAGGGCTTTTTTTGTATTCAATCCACCTAATCTTTTTGATATGCGTTGTAATGCAATAGCCAGTTCCGGTTTTTCAAAACCCGCATATTCCGTTACCAGGTGCTTTGCCCTTTTGGTTTTCGGAATATCCAGAAAACAAACGGGAGCATCTTTCATCTTCTGAAAAAAATCAGAAGGGATATTGATACTGCCTATCCGCTGGCTTTCATCTTCAACACACACCGGTTTTGTCAGGTTTAAATCTTTCAATTGCCAGAACAAATCATTTTCAAACTGTTCCGTTGTAAGTTGCATACCGTTTCCTATGCCTCCAAAAGCAGAACCTTTGTGATTTGCCAGTCCTTCAAGATCAATAACCTGATGGCCGGCTTCTTTTAAGTGTTTAAGAATATATGTTTTGCCGCTTCCCGTATAGCCTCCCAAAACACAAAGATTTACAGGTTGTTTGAAAGCGTTTAGTACATAGTTTCTAAAAGCTTTGTATCCGTTCTTTATGACATACACGTTGGTAAAACCATGCTCTGCGAGATGCCGGGCAAACGACTGTGAGCGCATGCCGCCACGCCAGCAATGCATAGCAATTACTTTTTCCGGTGCTGCTTTTAAGGCTTCCTGAATGAAATAATCCAGTTTGGGTTCCACATATTTGTATCCCAACTCCATGGCCTTTTCTTTTGACTGCTGTTTATAAACTGTTCCCACCGCCGCACGTTCCTCGTTTGAAAAAAGCGGTATGTTAACTGCACAGGGGATTCTTGCCCGTTCATATTCTGCCGGCGTGCGCACATCCACCAACAAAACAGTTTTCATTTTCAGGAAATCCCCTATCTCTATCATTTCAAACATGACGGGCAAAGATAAACAATGCCCTTCACCATCTATAGCGCTCTTTCGGATTTGAAATTCCGAAAGAAAATTAACCAAAATAATAATATGCCGTTCCTACGGAACTTGTTAATCCTCTTTCTGTTTTCGGCAGTTTTGGAATCGTAGGTTGAACCATCTTTTCGTAAAAAATGAATTTTCCTCAATCATAATTCAATAACCGGCAAAACCATCCCATCGGGATGGCATGTTCTAACCAGGGACGTAAGTCCCTGGATTATAACCGGGAGCGGTTTTAGTTCCGTAGGAACGACATGTTTTTGTATTTTTATAAATCAAAACAACATTAATAATTGAAATCATGCCAAACACCTATTCACAGATTTATCTTCATTTTGTATTTTCCCCGAAATACAGAGAGGCACTTATCAAAAATGAGTTCGGGGAAGAACTCTATAAATACATAACAGGAATTGTTAAAAATCTTGGCCAACAATTGATCAGAATAAATGGCATGCCGGATCATTGCCATATTTTGGTGAGGTTAAAACCCATCGTCGCACCATCGAAGTTTATCCAAACCGTGAAAACAAATTCATCAGGTTGAGTTAATAACAAGAAATTCCTTAATCACAAGTTTAACTGGCAAATTGGAGGAGGGGTATTTTCAGTAAGCCACAGAAATGTCCCTGAATTGATCAACTACATTGAAAATCAAAAAGAACATCATAAAAAAACGAGTTTCAAAGATGAATATCTACTTGAATTCTTTTAGAACGCATTTTACTTTTATAACTCGTTAAAAACCAATAACAAAGTCTAATATTATTTTAAGCTCTGTTGCTACAAGGCTTTGTCAAATACCGATTTTTTCAAACCAAAGAGGTTTAATACCTGTTCTT
>CAJVWU010000122.1 GCA_913009755.1 uncultured Bacteroidia bacterium | reverse complement strand
ATATTCCTATAGAAGGATTGTTTTTAAAGCAATTCTGGTACGTTTTGAAACAAATGATTTGCACTGGAAAAGCTTGTTGTTACTTGCTTTCTCAGTTATTTTATTACGGAAACTTTAAACAACTTCAAAAACAAATCATATAGTAAAATCAAAGTTTTCCGTTTTTAATTTTTGATAAATCTCCCTGCTGAACATATATAATCTTGCCGGTCGGTGCAAAACTCCTGTTTCTTTTTCATCCAGGGCCACAATATAATTCAGATTAGAAATTTTTTTCCGAAAATTTCGCTTGTCAAGGGAAATGCCAAATATTACTTCATAAATCTTTTGTAATTGGCTAAGTGAAAATTTGGATGGCAACAATTCAAAGGCGAGTGGTTTTGTTCGCAATTCATTGCGAAGGGTTTCCAGAGCAAATTTAAAAATTTCCTGATGATCAAATGCCAATGGCAACCCTGAAACATCGTCCACATTAATCCAACGGGCGTTTATTGAAAGTTCTATGTTTTTTTTGCCGTTTTTTGACAAATTTATGAGTGCGTAATAAGGAATGGTAATTACCCGTTTTTCCGGATGGTCAATTGAAATAAGCCAGGAAATATCTTGCGGGCGCCTGGTCAAACGATCAAGCGATCCAAAGGCCTTTAACTGTTTCATGTAAATATCCTGAAGTCCCGTCAGTTCTTTCAGGATACGCTTGGAGGCAGTATCCAGGTCTTCATCCCAACGGACCAGATCCCCCGGAAATTTCCAGTCATGATGCCAGGTTCCTTCATAAAGCGTATTTCGCCCGATTAATAATACGTTCTGATGAACCGAATCAAAGCCAAAAACGACAGAATCTACTGACACATTCGGGATAAGTTGCTTGTCCATAAGCTAAATTTTCACCTATTGAATTAATAATAGCAAAGCATCATCTACCGGTTAACCTTTGAGGCCATTCGTTGTTTCATTTAACTTAACTGTCCTTCTTATTATAAAATCCGAAGATTCTACGCCGCAAAGATAAAAAAATAATTACGTGTACAAAAAACAATATGTTAGGGTAATTTTACCACTAACCGACTGTTTCGCTAATAATATAAAAGACATATTTCATCCTTTTTTTGATTTTAAAAGATTATATTTAGCTCTTTTTATTAACAATTATTCTCATTTTATTAACAATTATTCTCATTTTATTAACAATTATTATTAGGCCATGCCGATATAAGATTAATTTAATTACCGTTATACCAGTATTATACAAATGTATGACTTCGTATCATTGAAAAAATCCAAATGATATTTTGAAATAAATTTAAATATTTTTAACAATTCTATCATTTCATATTACTTTTTATTTTACCTTTGGAGAAATGTTTGTGTTAATTATACACTTTGTTTTGTGAATAATATAAAACAAACCATACTTTAGGCTTTCAAATAAAAAGTTAGTGTGATTATCCGTGTTTACTTAAACCCATGAGCAAAATGCAGGTTTCGTTGTCAAAAATCAGATATCGACGTTGAGCGAAAACCCGAATAATTCATCTCGGGAATGGACAGAGCGGATGATTTCAAATTATTGTTGTGGTAATCATTGAAGGTGCTATTTATTTTCTGTTTTACAAAAAAAATAATGAGCTTAATTCTCTGTTTTGATAAATGCACAGAGGTCATGCAGTAAATAAAGAAAAGTTAATTAAAAAAAGGAGTATTTTATGAAGAAACACTTACAATTATTTAGTATTCTGTTTCTGATTCTGATTTTCTCAACTGCCTTACAGGCATTTGGTCAGAATATTCAGATTTCAGGAAAAGTAACAGATGCTTCCAATGGACAAACACTGCCCGGCGTTAGTGTTTTGGTAGCAAATACCACAACAGGTACAACGACCGATTTAAACGGCAAATACTCAATTGAGGTAAAAGTTGGTGATCAGTTGGTCTTTTCATTTGTTGGGTTTAAAACACAAAGCATAGTTGTTGGCCAACAAAAAACCATTGATGTTGCTTTGAAACCCGCTGCTATCGGATTAAACCAGGTCGTTGTTGTGGGTTATGGCGTACAACGCAAAAAAGATATAACAGGGGCTACACAAACACTCACCAAAAAAAGTTTCAACCCCGGCATTGTGATTTCACCTGCCGAGATGATGCAGGGCCGTGTTTCCGGCGTCCAGGTCACCATGAATAGCGGGGAACCCGGAGCCGGTTCCACCGTTCGTATTCGTGGCAACTCTTCAATCAGAGCCAATCAGGAGCCATTATATGTTGTAGATGGGGTTCCTCTCAACAATACGAATGCTACCCCGGGTGCAGCAGGAGTTGCCGGGATTAACGCAAGTGCCAGTAAAGACCTCCTGAATTTTCTTAATCCTGATGACATTGCTTCCATTACGGTGTTAAAGGATGCTTCTGCTACCGCTATTTACGGTTCCCGTGGTGCCAACGGTGTTATCCTCATCACCACTAAAAAAGGTAAAAAAGGGAAAGGTAAGTTATCTTATTCGGCTTTTGCAGGTATTTCAAACCTGCCAAAAGAATTAGACCTCTTAACTTCAACTGAATTTATGAATGCCAGTAATAAATATAATTTCGGATTGATTGACAAGGGGGCAAATACAAACTGGCAGGATGAGATTTTCAGAACGGGCTTTACTCAAAGCCATAATTTATCTTATAGTGGTGGTACTGACAAATCAAATTATTATGCCTCTCTCGGTTATCTGGATCAAGAAGGTATCGTTAAAAGGACCGGAATTAAAAAATTAACGGCAAGATTTAATGTAACACAAAAGCTGTTTAATGACAGATTACGCATAAGCACAAACCTCGCGGTGGCAAGAACCGACGATGCCCGTGTACCGATTGGTGAAACAGGTGGATATGAAGGTGACGTTCTGATCAGCGCACTCCGACAAAATCCGACATTCCCCGTTTATGACACGGATGGATCATATCTGCAATATAGCCCTACCTACCGTAATCCTGTGGCTATGATTAATTTGACAAATGACCAGACTTATACCGATCATATTTTGGGAAATATTGATGCCAGCTATAAAATTATCAAGGACTTAACCTTTAAAGTGAACCTCGGTATCGATCACACCAATGCGACGAGAAAAGTATCTGAAAATGATCAGTTGACTTATTTGGTCAATGGCGGCCAGGCCAGTATTTCCAATATAGAACTCACCAATGTTTTAATGGAGGACTATCTGACGTACGCAAAACAACTGAATAAAGACAATCATTTGACGGTCCTTCTTGGATACTCGTACCAAAGATTTGACAATGCAGGCTATAATCTTAGTGTTAATGGTTTCCATGTTGTAGGAATTAATTATATTGACAACCTCGGATACGGAGATAAGGATAACGCCTCAGTCGGTTCATTCAAATTACAAAATGAACTTCAATCGTTTTATGCCCGCTTAAACTATGCGTATAAAGACAAATATTTGTTGACAGCTACATGGAGGGCAGATGGTTCGACCAAATTTGGGAAAAACAATAAATACGGTTATTTCCCCTCGGTTGGTTTGGCATGGCGTCTGATTGGGGAAAACTTTATTAAAAACCTCAATGTTTTTGATAACCTGAAACTTCGTTTAGGTTGGGGGGAAACGGGTAACCAGAATATCCCGGGCAAAATTTCGCAGTTATTAATCGGTACTTCTTCCGATGCAAATTATTTCTTTGACGGGAAAAACCTAAGCACGGGAACTACCTTTCTCAGAACCCCGAATCCGGATATTAAATGGGAAACAACGACTCAAACAAATATTGGGTTGGATTTTGGATTCTTCGACGGCAGATTATCCGGTAGTATTGATTACTTCCATAAGAACACCAAAGATTTCCTTCTTCTATTAACTTCTCTTGCCCCTGCACCAACACCTTTCATGTATAAAAATGTGCCAAATATGAGGATTAAGAACACCGGTCTGGAAGTTAATATGACAGGAGTTATTATTAGCAAAGATAAAGTATCATGGAGTGCTACATTGAATTTCTCTACTGTTCATAACGTTGTTCAAAACCTGCCGGTTGATATAATTGAAACCGGTGTTGCCAGTGGCGCAGGCTTGTCAGGAACCCGGGTTCAGGTAATTAAGAGCGGGTATCCGATTGGTACTTTTTGGGGACCGCGTTTCCTGGGTTATGACGATAAGGGGAATAGTATTTACAAACAAGATGCTAATGGGGACATTGTTAAAGAGGACCTGGGTTCAGCGTTAGCTAAATTTACCATAGGCTTAAACAATTCGCTGACAATCGGTAAATTAGATGTTTCCTTTTTCATCAATGGGGTGTTTGGCAACAAAGTGTATAACAATACGGCCAATGCGCTTTTCAGTATGGCAAGTTTGTCAAAAGGAAATAATATTACCAATACTGTTCTTAACTCGGGTGAAAGCGCAACCGATACACCTAAATTTTCCAGTAAATATATAGAAGATGGTTCCTTTGTCAGATTAAGTTATGCTACTGTAGGCTATCGCTTCTCCTTCAGGGAAACCAGTTGGATACGTAGCCTCAGGCTTTATATTACGGGCAGCAACCTTTTCCTGATTACAAAGTATTCGGGATATGATCCTGAAGTAAATACTAATGCTCAATATGAAGGAGTGCCTTCCATAGGCATTGATTACACTGGTTATCCCCGCGCCCGAACCATCCAATTTGGTGTAAACGCTCAATTTTAAATTATTAAAATTCCAAGAAAATGAAAATAATGAAATTTAATCTTTTGATAAAAGTCCTGATGATATTCATGGCTGTATCTTTTGTTTCATGTACTAAACTTAACGAAAAGATATTCGATGAAGCCTCAGGGACAAGTTTGATTAATGACCCGGCAAATGCTCCGGGCCTGGTAAATCCGGCGTATGCTACTTTAAGAAAAACAAATGAGTTCTGGGGTGTCTGGGGTTTGCAGGAAGCCTGTACCGACGAAGCTATGTTCCCGACGAGAGGGACAGACTGGTATGATAACGGAAGCTGGCAGGCTTTTCATTTGCATACATGGACTTCCGAGCATACCATTGTTAAAAGCGGATGGGATGTTATTTTACAGGGAATCAGTCGTGCAAATACCGGTATCTACTATCTGAAACAATTTCCCTCTTCCGGCGAAATTGACGGCTATATTATCGAATTACGATTTCTGAGAGCTTATTATGTTTATCTCTGTAATGATTTCTGGGGACAAACCCCGTTTAGAAAATGGGATGAAACCGATTATTCGATTCCTCCCGAGGTAATGAACCGTAAAGACGCCACACAATGGCTGATTACCGAATTAAAGGAAATTATCCCTTTGATGAAAACAAAATCAGAAATGCCCAAGGGGCGTGTTACCAAAGCTGCAGGACAAACTTTACTTGCCAAAATATATCTCAATCAGAAAATATATACCGGAACTGCCGCATGGAACGACGTGATTACCCAAAGTACAAACGTTATCGGTTCGGGTGATTATACGATCGCCTCTGATTATTGGGCACAGTTTCAATACGGTAATCCCGATGAAAGTGAAGCAATTTTCACCATTATCCATAACGACAACTACGATCTCGGCGGCGGCGGTGTCTGGGTAAACTTTACACTTCACTACAATCAGACATTTGGTAATTATACCAGTTTATGGAATGGTGGGTGCATTACCAAAACCTTTTGGGATACCTGGCAGAATACTGATCCCACAGATGTTAGAAAATATGATGATCGTATTATTTCAACCTGTGGCTTCAATCAGGGTTTTTTAGTCGGCCAGCAGTATTCTGTTGACGGAACAGCTTTGGAAACACGCGACGGCAAACCTTTGATTTTTGTTGAAGATGTTAATCTTACCAATGCTTCCGAAGCACAGGGTATTCGTGTTATTAAATTTGCACCCAACCCGGAAACTACCCGTCAGTTTAATGAAGGTAACGATTTTTATGCATTTCGTATTTCCGATGTTTATCTCATGCGTGCAGAAGCCGAATTCAGAAATGGGAATGTTGGATCAGCGCTTGCAGATGTAAATGCTATCCGTTCAGCACGCAATGCTACGCCAAAAACTTCATTAACACTGGAAGATATATATAATGAGCGTGGTTATGAATTGTATTGGGAAGGAAAACGTCGTCAGGATATGATCCGCTTTGGTTATTTCAATAAACCGATGTCAGAAAAGCCTGAAACTCCTGCTTATACAAATCTTTTCCCGATTCCTCAATCAGCTTTGGATGTAAATCCCAATCTCGTTCAAAACCCGGGATATTGATTTTAGCGCTTTATTAAAAATAGATACTGGGGCTGTCTAAATCTCATAATGCGATTTTTAGATGGTCCCATTTTTTTTACTGTATTTTACTAAAACCAGGTAAAAATGAGGGGGATTTTTCTTTTTTCAAAAAAAGCAAAAAGCAAAAAATTCCGACCAGCGCTTCTATTGCCTTCCGGCGTAAGTATCGGTTTGCTTTTCATGGTGTTTTTCTTTGCGACCGCATGTAACCATTCCCCCAAGTCAAGCCAGTCGCCTGACAAATCCTATTTTTTGTCTCATCTCAGCAAAAAGGGAAAATTAGAGATGTTGGGAGGTGTTGTTATGAGCACCAAGCCAATCCCCCGTTTGGGGATTCCATCTTTGCGCATGAATGACGGCCCCGTGGGTGTTCGTTGGGGACACGCTTCCGCTTTTCCTTCCGGGGTAGCCCTGGCTTCCACATGGGATACGGCAATTGTGAGAAGAACCGGTCAGGGTATCGGCAGGGAAGTGCGTGGTAAAGGAAGAAACATCATCCTTGGCCCCAACGTAAATATTACACGCAATCCGTTAAACGGAAGGGCTTTTGAAGCTTTTGGTGAAGATCCGTTTCTGACTTCCCAAATGGGGGTTAGTTACATCAAAGGGGTACAGGAAGAAGGTGTGGGAGCCACCGTTAAACATTTTGTTGCCAACAATCAGGAATTTAAAAGGTATGTTATTGATGAAAAAATCAGTGAACGTGCCTTAAGGGAAATTTATTTCCCGGCTTTTAAAGCGGCAGTACAACAAGCCCGGGTTGTGGCCGTGATGGCGGCATATAATCGGGTCAACGGCGAATTTTGCAGTTCCAGCCGTGCTCTGCTGAATACTGTTTTGAGGAATGACTGGGGATTTAAGGGATTGGTTATGTCGGACTGGCGTGCGGTACACAGCACCTTCCCCACCGTAAACAGCGCACTGGACCTGGAAATGCCTACCGGAAAGTATCTGAACCCGGCAACACTTTTGCCCGCACTTCAGTCCGGGAAAGTGAAAATTTCGACCATAAACGCAAAAGTAAACAACATTTTAACAGCGGAATTCAGGCTGCATGTGCTGCCTGAAATGAAGTTTCCGCAGCGCCTGACAGATAGCTTATTAAATACCCCCGCCTCAAAGCGGGTGGCTTTACAAGCGGCCAATGAGGGAATTGTTTTGTTGAAAAACGAAAACCGCCTGCTTCCCGTTAAGATAACCAAGGGCATGCGCATTGCCATTATCGGCCCGAATGCAGCCCATGCACGCGCGGTTGGCGGAGGAAGCGCCGAAGTACATCCGATCTTTGTGGTTTCGCCCCTGGAGGCGCTTCAAAAAGCACTTAAAGGAAAGGCAACATTGCAATATGCTCCCGGTATACTCTTTCAATATCCTCAACCGGTACCTCCGACATTTTATTACAAGCCCGATGGCATAAAAAAAGGCTTACGGGCAGCGTTTTATCCTAATGACAATTTTTCGGGACAAGCGGTGGTAAAAACGGAGGCACAAATTGATTATCGTCAGGGTGCTGCACAGGAAACCCCCGTCGGATCGGATACGGCCTTCAAAGGAAAATTCACGGTGCGCTGGACAGGAAAGATAAAAGCTCCCGTATCGGGAAAATACACGTTCAGCCTCCGTTCCGGAAGTCCCGTTGACCTGTTTCTGGACAATAAAAAAGTGATCTCTCTTCAGAATAATAAGCAGATGCAATTCATCAAAAAATCTGCTATATACCAGGTAACTTTAAAAAGCAACCGGCTCTATGACC
>CAJVWU010000121.1 GCA_913009755.1 uncultured Bacteroidia bacterium | reverse complement strand
CACCCCGCTTACCTCTTCCCAGTATTCATACTCAAAATGTGATAATATGTAATCCGGTACTAATAGTTTAATTAATGAATTTTCCATCTGGCAAAGATAACCAGCGCATCAAAATAGGAATTAGCCACAAATATTCTGATTTACTGTTTTTTAAATGGTTTTATTGTTTCCGTGTGATAACTTAATGTATTTTTGCCGCTCAAATTTTAAAAAATAACATATTGAATTTTAACGAAATGGGCTTATCGCCCGATGTATTGAAGAGTATTGATGAGTTGGGATTTACAAAACCAACACCCATTCAGGAAGAAATTATTCCCCTTGTTTTTGAAACAGAAAGCGACATTGTAGGACTTGCACAAACCGGGACCGGTAAAACAGCAGCGTTTGGCCTGCCGATAATTGAACAGACCGATATTCAGAACCAATCGGTACAGGCCTTGATATTGGCGCCCACGCGGGAACTATGTATTCAGATTTCCAAGGATTTACAAAACTATTCAAAACACAAAAAAGGGTTGAATGTTGTGCCTGTTTATGGTGGCGCAAACACCGACACCCAGATCAGGGCACTTAAAAACGGGGCACACATTATTGTTGCCACACCCGGAAGAATGCTTGATTTGATCAAACGTAAAGCGGCAAAGATTGCCCGTGTCCACACGGTTGTCCTGGATGAGGCCGACGAAATGCTGAACATGGGGTTTCGTGAGGAACTCAACGGAATCCTGGAAAAAACACCGGATACCAAAAGAACCTTATTGTTTTCGGCAACCATGCCCAAAGAAGTGGCACGTATTGCCAGTACTTATATGGACAACCCGGTGGAAATAACGGTTGGAAAACAAAATGCCGGAGCTGAAAATGTCCGGCATATTTATTACCTGGTACATGCCGCTGACCGTTATCTGGCACTCAAACGCATTGCGGATATGAACCCGGATATTTACGGTATTGTATTTTGCCGGACAAGGCGTGAAACCAAAGAAGTGGCCGATAAACTGATAAAAGACGGATACAATGCCGATGCACTCCACGGAGAACTTTCGCAGGCTCAGCGCGACCATGTGATGAAGCGCTTCCGGGAAAGATCGTTGCAAATGCTTGTGGCTACCGATGTGGCTGCCCGAGGCATTGACGTAAACGATATTTCCCACATCATCAACTACAATTTACCGGACGAACTTGATATTTACACGCACAGAAGCGGACGTACGGGACGTGCAGGTAAATCAGGGCTTTCCATTGTTATTGCCAACTACCGTGAAAAGAGCAGGATACCCCAAATAGAAAAGATCATCCGCAAGAAATTTGAAAAATTGCCGGTGCCCACCGGGGCTGAAATATGCAAAAAACAACTTTTCAGGTTAATTGACAGGATGGAAAACGTAAAAGTGGACGAAGCCCAGATTGCCCCGTTTATGGACACGGTCAACAAAAAACTGGACTGGCTGAGCAAGGAAGAAATTATTAAACGCTTTGTATCGTTGGAGTTTAACCGTTTTTTGGATTATTATAAAAACGCACCCGACCTCAATGAAAAACCGGAAAACAAACGGGACAAGCGTGATAGTCGAAATGGCGGCAACCGCAATGACAGCCGCAGGAGAAAAGGACAGGGCGGTTACGCCAGGTTCTTTATCAACCTGGGCAAAAAAGACGGTGTTGCCCCAAAAAACATTATTGGAATGATCAATGACAACACACAGGACCGTGATATCAATATCGGAGATATAGACATCAAAGACAACTTTTCATTTTTCGAAGTTGGCGAAAAGTATGCCCCCAAAGTGATGAATTCCTTTCATGACAGTAAATTTAAAGGCCAGCGCGTTATCGTTGAAGTAGCCGAAAAAGATGTCGGCGGACGGAAAAAGGGGAAAAAGAAGAAGAAGTGATTTCTGGCCGGGATTTTTCCGGGCTTTTTTGTAGCCTCACCAGGACTCCCCGCCTGAATGACAAAGTCGGGCAGGGAACCTGGATCTAGAGTTTAGGAAACTCCTATTCCCCGCCCGAACGGCCGGTTATAAAATTCAAAATTACTTTTAAAATAGACTTTTTAATTTCAGTATAAAGGATAATTGATAAAAGTCGTCCGGTCGGGCGGGTATCCCTTGAACCCCGCCTGAATGAATTCATTCGGGCAGGTATGAGGCCTATTAAAATAGGTCTGCAAAAATAATATTTTCTTTCTTTTTGCGGATTTGTGATTATGGTTTAATTTTTTTCTTCAAATACCGTCTCCCCGCCGCCGTTTTGAAGTAACGTTCCCTTGCAATTGCTTCCTGCCTGGTTTCAAATGTCTCATAATAAACTATCTCCCAGGGCATAAAAGCTTTTATGGATTTTGTTTTTCCGGAATTATGTTCATCTAACCTCTGGTGAAGGTGCTCACAGTGTCCTTTGTAAAATCGTTTATGTGTGTCACTGTAAATTACATAAGCATAGAAAGGCATTCTGCTAAAATACGAAAACCCGTTAAAATACCGGGTTTTTTGTAGCCTCACCAGGACTCCCCGCCTGAATGACAAAGTCGGGCAGGGAACCTGGATCTAGAGTTTAGCAAACTCCTATTCCCCGCCCGAACGGCCGGTTATAAAATTCAAAATTACTTTTAAAATAGACTTTTTAATTTCAGTATAAAGGATAATTGATAAAAGTCGTCCGGGGTCGGGCGGGTATCCCTTGAACCCCGCCTGAATGAATTCATTCGGGCAGGTATGAGGCCTATTAAAATAGGTCTGCAAAAATAATATTTTCTTTCTTTTTGCGGATTTGTGATTATGGTTTAATTTTTTTCTTCAAATACCGTCTCCCCGCCGCCGTTTTGAAGTAACGTTCCCTTGCAATTGCTTCCTGCCTGGTTTCAAATGTCTCATAATAAACTATCTCCCAGGGCATAAAAGCTTTTATGGATTTTGTTTTTCCGGAATTATGTTCATCTAACCTCTGGTGAAGGTGCTCACAGTGTCCTTTGTAAAATCGTTTATGTGTGTCACTGTAAATTACATAAGCATAGAAAGGCATTCTGCTAAAATACGAAAACCCGTTAAAATACCGGGTTTTTTGTAGCCTCACCAGGACTCGAACCTGGATCTAGAGTTTAGGAAACTCCTATTCTATCCCTTGAACTATGAGGCCGTTAATCCCGATAGCTATCGGGAGGACTGCAAAAGTAATATTTTTTTGATTTTTTACTTCACCTCACTCCCGTCCGAAACCTCTTCGGTGGGGGAGACAAAACATAATTTGCCATCAGCATCTTCGGCCATCAGGATCATGCCCTGCGATTCGATACCCCGGAGTTTCCGGGGGGCAAGATTTACCAAAACACTAACTTTCGTCCCGATAATATCTTCAGGTTTGTAATAGTTGGCGATGCCCGAAACCACCGTTCGCCGGTCAATGCCGGTATCAATTTTCAGTTTGATCAGCTTGTCGGTTTTCGGCACTTTTTCGGCTTCCAGGATAGTTCCTGTGCGGATATCCATTTTCATGAAATCCTCATAAGTGATCTCTTCTTTTTGCGGTTTTGCCGTAGTCACTTTTTCGTTCTCTTTTTTGGTATCCATTAATTTTTGAATTTGTGCTTCAATGGTTTTATCCTCAATCTTTTCAAACAGGTAATCCGGTTTGTTCAGCCGGTGCCCGGGTTTTAGTAATTCGGTATTGCCGGCCTCGTTCCACTTCATTTCGGGGAGATTCAGCATTTTTCTCAATTTCGAAGCCGAAAACGGCAGGAACGGATCGGACAAGATGGCCAGGTTGGCTGTAATCTGCAGGGAGACATTCAGGATGGTTTTTACCTTTTCTTCATCCGTTTTTATCAGTTTCCACGGTTCCATGTCGGTGAGGTATTTGTTTCCCAGCCGGGCCAGGTTCATCAGTTCACTCAGCGCTTCGCGGAAACGGTATCTGTCAAGGCTGCCGGCTATTTTACCGGGATATTTTTTAAGCTGTTCAAATACTTTTATGGCTTCTTCATCCAACTCACCGGTATCGGGCACTTTACCGTTAAAATATTTTTGGGTCAAAACCAGTGTGCGGTTAACAAAGTTGCCGAAAACAGCCAGCAGTTCATTGTTATTCCTCGCCTGGAAATCCTTCCAGGTAAAGTCGTTGTCTTTGGTTTCGGGGGCATTGGCCGTTAGAACATAACGCAGCACATCCTGTTTCCCCGGAAAGTCTTCAAGGTATTCGTGCAGCCACACAGCCCAGTTGCGTGAGGTGGATATTTTATCGTTTTCCAGGTTCAGAAACTCGTTGGCCGGCACATTCTCAGGAACGATATAGCTTCCTTCGGCGTGCAGCATAACAGGGAAAATGATGCAGTGAAACACGATATTGTCTTTACCTATAAAGTGTACCAGTTTGGTGTTTTTGTCCTTCCAGTACGGCTCCCAGTTTTTGCCTGTTTTTTCTCCCCATTCTTTGGTAGCCGAGATGTATCCGATGGGCGCATCGAACCAAACGTACAGCACCTTGCCTTCGGCCTCTTTGATGGGAACTTTTACGCCCCACTCCAGGTCGCGGGTTACGGCACGGGGTTTCAGGCCGTGGTCAATCCACGATTTTACCTGCCCGTAAACATTGCTTTTCCAGTCCTCTTTGTGCCCGGCCAAAATCCATTCTTTCAGCCAGTCTTCATATTGGTCCAAAGGCAGGTACCAGTGTTTGGTCTCTTTCAAAACAGGCACATTGCCGCTTAGGGCCGATTTCGGGTTGATCAGTTCGAGGGGGCTCAGCGAAGTACCACAGTTCTCGCATTGGTCGCCGTAAGCCTTTTCGTATCCGCAATGCGGACAAGTGCCCGTAATATAGCGGTCGGCCAGAAAATGTTTGGTCTCTTCATCGTAATACTGCTCAGTGGTCTTCTCTATGAACTTTCCTTCTTTATAAAGTTTTGCAAAAAATTCAGAGGCCGTTTGATGGTGTATTGATGCTGATGTACGGGAATAAATATCAAAAGAAATCCCAAAATCTTCGAACGATTTTTTAATTTGCCGGTGATACCGGTCAACGATCTTTTGAGGGCTCACCCCTTCCTGCCGGGCCTTAATAGTGATGGGAACACCATGCTCGTCGGAACCTCCGATAAACAGGACATCTTCACCTTTCATACGCAGGTAACGGGTATAAATATCGGCAGGGACATACACACCGGCAAGATGTCCGATATGGATGGGGCCGTTGGCATAAGGCAGGGCCGAAGTAATAATATAACGATCGAACTTTTTGGCCATAAATTCAGATTTTCCGTAATTTCGGCAAAGTTAACCAATCATTTGAATGTGAAACGTCCTCCGTCTCTCAAAAAAGGCGACACAATCGGTATGGTCGCACCGGCTCGCAAGATCACGTTCCGTGAGATTGAGAAAGCCATCTCTTTGATTAAAAGCGTTGGTTTTCAGGTTATATATCGTGATGAACTCTTTGCTGCCAGTGATCAGTTTTCCGGCAATGACAATCAGCGTGCCGCTTATTTTCAAAGCCTGCTGGATGATAATCTTGTCAAAGCCATTTTTGCCGCACGGGGAGGATATGGCAGCGTACGGATCATTGACAAACTGGATTTCAGCCGGTTTGTAGAAAACCCCAAGTGGATAATCGGGTATAGCGACATGACGGTTTTTCATAACCACATCAACCGGAATTTTGGCATCGGGACCCTGCATGCCACCATGCCCGTTAACTTTGCCGGCAATACGGATGAGGCTCTCAATGGGTTGTTTGAAGTGTTGAAAGGCGGTTTCCCCGATTATTCTTTACCGGGCCACCCGCTGAACAGGCAGGGCAGGGGCAGCGGCATCCTTGCGGGAGGTAACCTTTCCGTTTTATACAGTCTTTGTGGCAGCGTCTCATTTCCCGAAACGGAAGGAAAAATATTGTTTTTGGAAGACCTGGACGAATACCTTTATCACATTGACCGGATGATGACCGCTTTGAAAAGGGCAGGGGCTTTAAAAACTCTGTCCGGACTGATTGTCGGAGGAATGACTGAAATGAACGATAATGAAGTCCCATTCGGGAAAACGGCTGAAGAAATTATCAGGGAAGCCGTGGATGAATATGATTACCCGGTATGTTTTGGTTTTCCGGCAGGCCACATTCAGGATAACCGGCCGCTCATCATGGGTGCGGAGGTGGAAATGGAAGTGGGGGAGAAGGTAAAGGTTGGGTTTTTGAAATGATATAAAGCCGTAGAATTTATTCTTCGGCTAAAAAATAATCGCTGCGGTCGTTGCGTGGTAAATATAATTATCGTTAATGGCAAAACACATTGAATTGGGTAAAAAGGGCGAAGAACTGGCCAGAAAATACCTGGAAGAAAAAGGATACCGGATTATGGAAACCAACTGGAGGCACGACAGGGATGAGGTGGACATCATCGCCATGGACGGAGATGAACTGGTGATTGTGGAAGTGAAAACCCGGAGTAGTGACCGTTACGGTGAGCCGGAAGATGATGTGGGCCCGGCAAAAGAATCCTTTCTTGTCAGGGCTACCGAGGCCTATCTTGAGGAAAAAGACCTGGACATTGACAGCCGGTTTGATATCATTGCCATCATCCTTAACAAAAACCAATTCAGGATAAAACACATCCAGGACGCTTTTTACCCGGAATGAGGAAGCACAAAATACTGAAGTTGATCAAAAAGAACAGCGGTCGTATCGTTTTGTTTGTCCTCGCTGTGCTGCTTGCTGTCCGGCTAATTGCAAGTCAGTGTAATCTCTGGCTTTGCGGGGCTTTTGTGGCAACGGTTGTAGCCTACGCTGTTTTATCCGATTATGGCAGCGATTGAAAAACAAGCAAAGGAATATTGGTCTGGAAAAGGAATTTTTTGGTCATGCCGGGCTGGAACAACCGGGTAATGAAATTCCGTTTGCGTGTGGTCATCGCCAGTACGTCAATGTGATGTTCATCTATAAAATCTTCTATTCCCTGTTGAATATCAATGGTTTCAAGAATACCGCATTCAATATGATAGGCATCAATTAACTGAAAAAGATAGGATTTTATTCTCCTGATCCGGGTTTCGTCAAATTCCCCTTCTTCTTCAAATGCCGCATGCAGACAATAGATTTTGGCATTAAAAGGCTTTACAAAATTGACCAGTCGGTTCAGTGCATTAAAATCATTGGTATCAAAATTTGTAGCATACAATACATTTCTTGGAGCCGTGAAATTAGTGGCATCATACGATTTAGGTATAGCCAAAACAGGAACATGCGATTTTTGGATCAGGTGGGCTGTCACGCTGCCAAACGACCGCAGCCCTTCCAGTTCACTGCCACGTGTTCCGATGATGACCAGTCCCGGTTTGTAATCTTCAATTTCCTGAAGAATAACGTTTACCGCATTGCCTTTGAAAAGATCAAGCCCGATTGTTATCTTTTTTAACCCTTTTTCCTCAACCCTTTTTCTTAATCGCTTACGCATGGCATCCAGGTTTTTATAAGCTTCGTCTTCTATTTCACGAATAACTTTTTCAAGGTTTATCTGGTAGGTATATGATTCGAGATAGGTTTGCGGTGGACCCATTGGGTCAAGATAAGCATTGACAAGTTTGATATTGGCTTTCAGTTTTTCAGCAATAAAAAGTGCATAATAAGCTGCATTTTCAGATTGTACGGTAAAATCAACCGGTACGAGTATCCGCCGGACGCTTTTCAGGTAACCGAGGGCTTTTTCCTTTTCATGTCCGTAATTTTTTTTAAAATCTTCAAATATTTTAATGGCTGCTTCCAGGTTCTCTTCATCAATCATCACATTCACCCCGCCGGGGGCTTCCTTGATCTCATTGATATGGGTTAAAAAACAAGGGATTCCGTTTTGCTGTAACATGGAAGAAAGCAATTGTGCCCGCATGTAAGTCAGGGTTGTGAGTGTAATAATTTTTTCAGCCATCGGTAATGATCGTTTAAAATTGTGAGGTAAATATAGTAAATAAAAACGGAAAAAGCAAGTGGTTTCCGTTACCTTTCTTATTTATTACAGATAAGGGCTAATTCCTATTTTGATGCGCTAAGCAAAATGAATCTTGACCCTATAGAGGAAAAAGTCTGAATTTCTTGCCCCATAATTAACATTGATAAAACGTTGTAGATTCTGATTAAGAGCTTCAGCTT
>CAJVWU010000120.1 GCA_913009755.1 uncultured Bacteroidia bacterium | reverse complement strand
AAGAACAGGTATTAAACCTCTTTGGTTTGAAAAAATCGGTATTTGACAAAGCCTTGTAGCAACAGAGCTTAAAATAATATTAGACTTTGTTATTGGTTTTTAACGAGTTATAAAAGTAAAATGCGTTTCAACTGGAAGAAACAACCCTGGATTCGGGGTGGATGGCCAAAAGTACGTCCATTCTCCAGCCGTATAGGAGAATTCAGAAAACCTTTTGGGCGGGTTTACTTTGCTGGCGATTATACTGCCGAATTAAAATTTTTAAACATGATGGAGGGAGCCATTGAATCGGGTGAACATGTGGCAAAATTGATTAGTAAAATTGAATAAGCTTCAATAATTACAGTGTTCTTACTGTATCGGGAAAATTTTATGACTGGACAGATAATCCAGTATTATCTCAATATTTTCTTCTTCCTGGGCCGGATCCAGAGTAATGTCGGGTTTTGCAGGCACATCGTAATCTACATCTACACCCGGCAAATAATGCAGGTCACCGGCATCGGCTTTTTTGTATAATCCGTACTTATCATTTTTCCGGCAAAAATCAATATCTGCATCCATATACACAAGGTTAAAATTATTCCTTCCTATGATGTCTGCCACCTGGTTACGGATGTTTTCTGAAGGGGAGATGAAAGAACATAGTGTAATAATCCCCTGGCTGTTTAACAATTTGGAAATGTGGGCAATCCTTCGCAAATGTTCAGCCCTGTCCTGGGTAGTATAATCCAGTTCTCTGGAGAGGCCAGATCTAATTGATTTGCCATCAAGCAAAACAGCCGTTGCGCCCATGTCGAAAAGTCGCCGTTCCAGCGAATAGGCCAGTTCGTTTTTACCTGAACCATGCAGGCCCGTTATCCAGATTGTTTCACCTTTCTGATTATATCTTTTTTCCCGCTCTTTTGTTTTAACCAAACTCTCGCCCCTGATAATTTTTTCTTTTTCCACACCTGTAATATGCAGATTTAAGTTTTTACCATTATAACGGTCAATGATCATCCCGACAGCAGATGTATTATTTGAAACCGGATCAATCAATATGAAAGCACCGGTATTCCGGTTCTTTTTGTACGGATCAAAAAACAAGGGTTTGTTGGTTGTTATTACCACTCTCCCAATTTCATTTAATAAAAAATGATCAGCCGCTGACTTTTTCAGTGTATTAACATCAACTTTGTAATTGATTGTATCAATATAGGCTTTGGTAGTATTGGTGGTTTGCTTGATATAAAAATGCGTGTCCGGATCCATGGGCTTTTCATCCATCCAGACAAGCATGGCTTCAAAATGACGGTCAATTTTCGGCAAATTGCCCGGATGCACAATCATGTCACCTCTTGAAATATCAATTTCATCTTCAAGTGTAATAGAGATAGCCTGAGGCGGATATGCATAATCCGGTTCACCGTCGTAAGTGGTTATTGCTTTTACACGTGAGGTTTTTCTTGATGGCAATACCAATATTTCATCGTTTTTCTTTATGACCCCTGAAAACACGGTTGACGCAAATCCCCTGTATTTCAACGAAGGCCTTAAAACATATTGTACAGGATATCTCATGTCCTCAAAATTCCTGTCGCTGCTGATATGAACACTTTCAAGAAATTCGAGCATGCTTTTCCCGTGATACCATGGCATACGTCCTGAAACATCAACCACATTGTCTCCTTTTAATGCCGACATTGGGATAAACGTAATATCAGGAATATCAAGCTGGGTGACAAAGGCCTTGTAATCGTTACAAATATTATCGAAAACTTCCCGGTCATAATCAACCAGGTCCATTTTGTTAACAGCAAGCACTACATGCCTGATGCCAAGCAACGAAACAATATAAGTATGGCGTTTTGTTTGGGTAATAACCCCATGTCGGGCATCAGCCAGGATAATGGCAAGGTTAGCCGTTGAGGCACCCGTAACCATATTGCGCGTATATTGTTCATGACCGGGAGTATCAGCAATAATAAATTTTCGTTTTGCAGTAGAAAAATACCGGTAGGCCACATCAATCGTAATTCCCTGTTCGCGTTCAGCCTTTAAACCATCAAGCAAGAGGGCATAGTCAATTTCATCTCCGGCATGGCCTATTCTTTTGCTATCGCGGTGTAATGCAGCTAACTGGTCTTCATATATTTTTTTGCTGTCGAACAACAGCCGGCCGATCAACGTTGATTTCCCGTCATCCACCGATCCGGCAGTTAACAGCCGTAATAAATCTTTTTTTTGATCCTGATCTAAAAATGATCTGATATCCATAATAAATAAGAGTTGTCAGTTAAAAATAGCCTTCTTTTTTCTTTTGTTCCATTGAGCCTTCCTGGTCGAAATCAATTACCCGCGTTGTCCGTTCCGATTTGGTAACTGTCATCATTTCCTGAACAATTTTTTCGATTGTATCGGCATCTGATTCAATAGCACCTGTAAGCGGATAACAACCCAGGGTACGAAACCTGACTTTACGCATTTTTGCTTTTTTCCTGAGTTCTTCAGGCATCCGGTCGTCATCGGCAAGAATAAGGTTGCCATCAATTTCAACGATCGGCCGTTCTTTTGCATAATATAACGGGACAATCGGAATATTTTCGAGCCGTATATATTGCCAGATATCGAGTTCTGTCCAGTTTGATATGGGAAACACCCGGATACTTTCCCCTTTATGTACTTTGGCATTAAAGATATTCCAAAGTTCAGGGCGTTGATTTTTTGGGTCCCATTGATGAAAACGGTCCCTGAAAGAAAATATGCGTTCCTTGGCCCTCGACTTTTCTTCGTCACGCCGCGCACCTCCAAAAGCAGCATCAAATTTATATTTATCAAGTCCCTGCAACAAAGCCTTGGTTTTCATAATATCGGTATGCACTTTACTTCCGTGGGTAAAAGGCCCTACTCCGGCCTCGAACCCTTCTTTATTATAATAAACGATCAGGTCCCATCCTTTTTCTTTAGTATATTGTTCCCGAAATTCTATCATCTCTTTAAATTTCCATTTCGAGTCAATATGCATCAGGGGAAAAGGAACTTTTCCGGGATAAAATGCTTTTTCTGCCAGTCGGGCCATCACCGATGAATCTTTACCGATAGAGTAAAGCATTACGGGGTTTTCAAATTCGGCAGCTACTTCACGGATGATATGAATGGATTCGGCTTCCAGTTCACGCAGGTTATTTATTGTGTATGAATTCATTTTTAAAAACAGTGTTTTGTTATGGCCGGCTAAAGTACTTCATTCTGAAAAATATTAATTAGGTACTTAATAATTAATTATCCGCAGCTTATTTTTAGGAACCTGAATTAATAAACTTCTCCCTATTGTTTCTATTTCAATACTTACCCGGTGTTTCCCCTTAAATTCAACCAACTCCCCGGTTAATCCGGCCATACTTCCCGAAATAATTTCAACTTTCTGTCCTTTTTCCAAATTTTTTTCTTCTGCCAGTTCAGGGTCTTTTTCATTTAAAAAATAGCGAATTGCCTCGATTTGTTGATCGGGAACAGAAACAGCTTTCCCTTCAAAAGAAATATATTTAACCACACCGGTAATGTGAAGAACAGTATAATATTCAATTTTTTCAATTTTCACAAAAAGATAAGATCTGAATAAGGGTTCTTCAACCCATTTTTTTCTGTCGCTCCATTGCTTTAATACGCTAATAAGCGGAAGATAATATTCAATACCGGTGAACTGTAATTCCGAGGCGACTTTCTTCTCAGTTCTGGATTTAACATAAATAGCATACCAGTTTTTCATACCGAAACAATTAGATGGTTTTACCTGACGAATGGGTGATAATCACCCTTTTTACCAATAGGGCGCTGATTTCGTATTATATGAACAATTTCAATGCTGTTCACGGCATCTTTAATTCGAAAACCATTCCCGTTTAAAATTTCCCGGTAACTAACCATATGTAAATCGGTAAAACCGCCACTGAATTCCAACTCTTCACCATCAATAGTAATACAGCGAAAAGTTGTTTGGTCTTTTGCAGCAATTTTTGGGGGAAGATCGTCTCTGTCAAGGCTTAAAAACCATTTAACATTTGCATTTTTTAGCTGAAGCATTCCGGCCGCTTTGTTCTCGTTTTGAACATGTACGGTGCTATTTACAATATCGCCAAAAATCCAGCTTAACATATCAAAAAAATGGATGCCAATATTTGTAACAACACCACCGGATTTTTTGATATCCCCTTTCCAGGAATAGAAATACCATTTTCCCCGTGAAGTAATGTAAGTTAATTGAATATCATGTATTTTGTTATCAGATGAGTTTTTATATTTTTCCCTTAATGCTTTGATGGAAGGGTGAAGTCTTAATTGGAGGATATTAAAAATATGCATGCCCGTTTCCTGTTCTATTTCCTGGAGGTTCATCACATTCCACGGGTTGAGCAAAAGTGGCTTTTCACAAATGGCATTGGCTTCGTTTCTCAAAGCCAAACGAATGTGGGCATCATGCAGATAATTTGGGGAACATATACTCACGTAATCCACATGATTTTCACCAGACCTTCTTAATTTGTCAAGGTGCCGGTCAAAACGTTCCGGTTCAATAAAAAAATCAGCATCCGGGAAATAACTGTCAATAATCCCAACGCTGTCAAAGGGATCAAGGGCAGCAACCAGTTCGTTTCCAGTCTCTTTTATTGCTATCATGTGACGGGGAGCAATGTAACCTGCTGCACCGATAAGAGCAAATTTTTTACTGCTAATTTTATCCATCAGGTTAGTAATTTGAGTTTTTTAAAGTTTATTAAATAACCGTTTGGTAAACGATTTCTTTTTATCGGGTTTGTCATCTGTATAGTAGCCGTAACCATACCCGTAACCATACCCGTAACCATACCCGTAGCCATACCCGTAGCCATACCCGTAGCCATACCCGTAGCCACCTGATGTTTTGATATCGTTCACTACAATACTCATCTTCATATTCCGGCTTTCTATATCTTTTATAATAGTGGCCAGCACTTTTTTGTTTGAGAAGTTTTGACGGATCAGGAACAGGTTTACATCCGAATGATCCATTGTTAGAAATGCATCAGTAACCAACCCTACCGGGGGAGTATCGATGATTATGTAATCGTAAATTTCACGCAATTCCTTAAAAAGTTGTGTTGTTTTTTCAGAGGCAATAAGTTCTGCAGGATTTGGCGGGACAGGGCCTGAAAGAATAATATCCAGGTTCTCTATCTTTCCTGAAGGCTGGATAACCTCAGACAGGGAAGCTTTATTAATGAGATAAGAACTCAAGCCGGCTTTATTGGAAAGTCCAAATTTCTGAAATATTTTTGGTTTTCTAAGATCAAAACCCAGTAAGACTGTTTTTTTCCCATACTGTGCATAAATACTCGCCAAATTAATGGCAATAAATGTTTTTCCTACGCCTACCATGTCAGCAGTGATCATTATTGTAATCTTTTGCTTTCCTTTCGACATATATTGAATGTTGGTCCTCAACGAACGGAAAGATTCCGAAATACTTGATTTAGGCGATTCGGCCACAACCAATTCTGTTTTTTTATTTGAATGCAATATCTGACCAACGATTGGGAAGTTGGTTAGGTTTTCAATATCTTTTCTTTCAACAACCATGTCGTTGAAATACTCTTTCCCTAATACATAAAGTACAGGAAAGGCAATGCCTAATACCAGTGCAATAAGATAATTCAATGATTTTTTGGGAAATACCATTTGATTGATTTCCGGTCGCGCATAGTCAATTATTTCATTGTCAGGGACATTAGAAGCTTTGGTAATTTGGGCTTCGGTTCTTTTGTTAAGAAGGTATGTATAGATGTTATCCGCCAATTTATAAGTCCGTTCATAATTTGCCAGTTCTCGTTGTGTTCCGGGTAATACACGTGCCCGACCTGAATATTGGGCAATCCGTTTATCAATGTTGGCAATGGCTTCATTAGAATTAAGAATAATGTTATTAATGTTCTCAAGTATGGCTTTTTGCGTATTCCTGATGTTTGTGTTCAGCGCAATAATTGTCGGGTTTTTTTCTGTTGAATATAATAGTTGCTCAGACCGTTTATTATAAAGATTGATCAATTGTTCAACAAGCCTGTTGAGAACGGCATCATCAATACCCATTGCTGAAGGAGCTACTAAATTATTAATGTCATTGGAATTACTTTTAATATACTTCTGAAGATTATTGTAATAGTTTGCTTTAACCATCAATGCTGCCTTTTGTTTTTGCAGGTCATCCAGTCCCTGAAATAATATTCCGGATTGAAGATCAATATTCATCAATTCTTTACTTGATTGAAAGTTTTGTAAAGAGGATCCTGCATTTTGAAGTGTATCGGAAATTATGGCCAGTTGTTCATTAATAAAACGAATGGTGCTTTCAGCAATTTGGTTTTTCTTTTCGAGGCTTTGCATTAAGTAATTATTAAGAAATGCATTCAGGTAGTTAACTCCTTTTAAAATATTGTTAGTTTTAAACTTAACACTTAAAACAGACGATTCCCTTTCGATAGGTTCTATTTCAACCCCCCTGTATTGCTGGGCAAGGCTAAAATAATCGGTAAAAACAAAGTTATAAACATTATTCAGGTCAGTCTCAGGATCAAACCTTTGGTTTAATATAATCTGAAATGAATTATATGGGTTTTCTACTTTTTCACCAAATTTAAAATTTCTGCTCCAGGAAATCTTGTCAAGCATTTCTCCTTCAACAAATTCGGCTTTGGAAAAGTCATACTTTTTTATCATTTCACCTTCTGTTTCCAGCATAAATTCATTATTGTTGATAAAAGTTAATTTATAGGATAAGACCACGGCCTGGGGAACACTTGTATCAAAAATAATCTCAAAAGGTGCGGTTCGATAAAGTTCTTTTTTTATCAGCCCCTCATCTAAAAAATAGGAAACTTCAAAATCAAGTCCTTTCACTGTTCGGTAAGCCAGGGAAAAAGAGGTGAGTTTCCCTATTTCGTTTGAAACTTCAAGCTGCGATGAAAATGCACCCCCAAGCCCGATAATTGAATTAGGGTCCATATTCTGCTGTGATGTTTCAACAAAAACGCTTCCTAACACTTCATACACCGGGTTTGTATATTTATTAAAAAGAAAAGCAATAGCTACCGCTACAAATATAGTGAGTGCAAACAAATACCAGTACCTGACAAGTTTTGAAAATATTGCCTTTATATCAATGCTTTCTTCGTGTTGCTGAAAGTTTCCCGTTTTATCTTCGGCCATCTTCGAAACAATTTATTTAAGGTTTAAATAACTAAGTAATAATATGGTTGTAGAAATAAAACCAAATATTATCCCATAAGGAAATTGTGCAAAAGTAAATTGTTTTCCCCTAACCGGACGTATGTAAACAATATCATTTGGTTTCAAATAATAGTAATCAGATGCCAAAATCCGCCTTTTGGTCAAATCAAACATTTCAACTTTCGAACCGGTTTTTGTTTGCCTCACAACAGCCACTTTTTCCGCATTGGCAAAATCAGTCATATCACCGGCATAAGCTATGGCTTCAAAAATATTAATGGCTGTTTGATAAATTTTATATTGCCCCGGACGTTTTACTTCCCCTATCACGGTAATATTAAAATTAACCAATTTTACCACAACAACCAGTTCTTTTAAATATTTTTTCAGCTTTTCTTCAATTGTACTTCGTATTTCATCCACATTCATATTTCTGACAAAAATTTCGCCAACCATTGGGAAATCGAGATAACCTGCCTCGCTCACGGTATAACTTTGCAAATAAACACCGGCATCATTTGTTGCGGCATTTCCTCCCATAACAAGTGGGTTTAACAGTGTTGTGGTTTGCTGGTCAAAGGTAACCACCCTGATGTAAAGATTGTCACCGGGTTTAACCCAGTAATCAAAATTAACCTCATTTACATAACTGGATGCTGTGTCAGCAACTTCTTTTGCCTGCAGGTAAACCGTCTTCCTTAATGGTACACACGAGGCAAGTACAGTTGCCAGCAATACAAGCCCGAAAATTGACTTTAAAAATAAATAGTAATTTTTTTTCATTAGACCTGTTTCTTAAAAAATTAGTCTCTGGATAATTGTATCTGTTTTTTTGTTACTACTCAGCAGCTATCAAGTTTTGCGTAGCCAAACAAGATAGTGCATTAAAAACGTTTTGATTATTTTTCAGGGCTGTGTCTATAACAGACCGAATAACTGCATAATGATTGGCAAAATC
>CAJVWU010000119.1 GCA_913009755.1 uncultured Bacteroidia bacterium | reverse complement strand
TTTGCAGAGCATATAAAATTTGTTATCAACATTATATGGTTAATAAAAAACATATATTAGTTGCTACATTTATTGAAAAATATCGCATAAACTATTGGCTAATTGCTAATTATCGAAGTAAAATGCGATATAAAGGTGAATACCCGGATTTGCCGTTACGGGTATTGATGTTTCGACAGGCAAGTAATTTTTTGCCGTTACCGTAACCAATATATCGCCGGGAGTATCGGGTGTGCAGTTCAAATTAATGCTTACCGTATTTCCGGTACCCGTAACAGGTTCGCGTGCATACACTTCGCCGGATTTGTAAAAGCATACCATGCCTTCGGTACCTGCCGAAAGATTATCAATACTTACCTGTACGGTTTGTTGTCCGGTGGTTACTCCGGCAGGAACATTTACAACCAACGGATTTTGCGGGTCGGGGCTATCGGTCCATACAGGCATTTCAGGGTCTGAAGCTAAACTTAAGGAAAAGAAAATCAATCTTGAACTTCCATCGTAATATGATGAATTATTATAAAGTATTTTGGTTTTGTTAAATGATTTACCAATATGGTAATCAAAATTATAGATTTTTTGTATAAAAGGTTTATTGTAAGAGGTTACCATAAATACCCATCCGAAACTTGTATTTGCAATAACGGCAACTCCACCGTTTTCCGAATTAATATAATGTTCGGTAACCGTATTTTTATCCCAAGGCATTGTTGAACAATGATTAGCCAAATATAAAATTTGACTCCTGTCGGTATTAATAAGCCCATCCATATCTACTCTATTCAGAGAGCCTTGTGCGGCGGCAAATGAGGTAGGTCCGCCATGCCCAAATCCGCATATAATATGATGTGATATATTATCAGGGCCATTGCCATTAAATTCATCTAACACATCCATATTATTATACCCTCCCGTATTATAACGCTCGGTAAAATTTACATAATTTGGAAACGAAGACTTTACCTGATAAATATGATAATAAGGCTCCAAAGAGTTAAACAACAATACATTATTTTCATTTCCCTGCGAAGTTTTTACATACTCGAAAAATTTGGTTTTGTATCTGTTCAACTCTACAAACTCACCCTGATCATCCGTGTAATCCTCTACCGGTACGCGCCCGACAACTACATCGGGCAGGCGGTCAACATCATCAAGGTTTGTTGTTGAACTTTGTGTATATTCAAACGTCCCATCATTCTGCCTGTCCCAATTAGCTTCGCCAAAGGTGGCATCGCCATCGGCATTCCAGTTATTATCAAGGCAGGCATAGTACATATCGGCCGGAATGAATTCTCCTGTTGTTGCCATTTGAGGAATAAAAGGGCTTATCCATGCATAACGTATCGGCACCTGCTCGCTATCGCCGCCCAGCATAAAATACTGTGCGCCCCAATTTTTAAAGGCATCAATAATAAAGTTACGAACTTTTTCGGCATGGTCAACCCCCGGGTAATTGGCATATATCCACTCAACGGTACGCACCACCGCCGGTACCCCCTTTCGGGTTTTCCAGTCGGCAATTTCCTGAAAACCCTGGGCAAGGTTTTCGTTTGTAATAATTACATACTCCACCGCTTGCCCGTTGAAATTCGGGAACTCATCCGGTGCAAAAGCAGTTCCTGTGAAATCATCGGTTTTCTCGAGTTGAAAATAAGTGTCAACATCATTCGGGTTTTCGATAGAAAGTTTGATATCCTCTTTCAGCTTTAAATAAGAAGCATCAAACATCCGCCGCGGTTTTACCGGATTGTTACCCTGATCGGTAAACGCCAAACGGTATTCAAGGTGGGTGGTAAGGTATATTTTTTTTGTAACCGGGTTGTATTGCAACGGGTAATACAACAATCCGGCTATATGTACGCCCGACATAAAACCGGATGTGGGATTTAAAATATACTCATCGGGATATTTCGCGTTAATGTTGTAAACATTCGTATCGGGCGAAACAAAATCAGGTTTGGGATACCCGGATATTTGCCCCGGCTGCGTGGGCATAATGTTGTAAGTACCCGTAAGTTCTTGCTGCTGAATATTGATAATTTCAATGTTTGCCACAGTTTTATCCTCCGGTATGGCAATGTGCAGTTGTTTTACGGGCAGATAAGGTTTACCAACATCGGTTTCCATATCACAACCGGGTAGGATAACAACGTCCCACCCGTCGGTTTGTTCTACATTTACATCGGCAGGATTAAACTCTACCTGTCCTGTGTACTGGGCGAAAAGCCCTTGCAGCATCAGCATCATGATGCCGAATACCACTGAAAATCGTAAATTTTGCATAAATTTGTAATTTAAAAGGTTAATTAATAAAGTTAATTGACTCGCGAGCGGGGGTGTTTTTAACGGTGTGTCCCTCGCTTGTTTATTATCAGTTTCGTTGAATAAATTTTGTTTTCCGTTTGTATTCGTAAAAAGTAAATTCCTGATTTTAATCCTTTAATACTTGCTGCTATTTTGTGATTACTAACTGTAAGTTGTTGTATTAAAACGCATTTTCCTTCCAAATCAAAAATTCTCAAACCGATAGGTTTGAAAACAAACGGAAATGAAATCGTTATTTTTTCGCTTGCAGGGTTGGGATAAACGGAAATACCGCTATCGGGGTCGTTAATATTTATTGTGCCGGAACTCGTATCAATGATAATGTGTACAGGCCTGCGATATAACGTGAGTTCGTACAACAACGAGTTTTCGGCCGTACAGGTGTATGTTCCGCTGTCGGCGGCAGTAATATTTTCGAGATGCAGGGTGTCGGCATCAGCGCTTTCCAATATCAGTTCGCCGTTTTTGTACCATTTGTAGTTGGTATATTCGCCGCCCGTACCCGAATAAACAGCGTAGCTGCTGCCGGGGGTTAATGTCGTATCAATATTCACTCCCATACTGTCCTGAGGATTGTAATAGAAAAAATAGTAGCATCCTGCCTGATAAGCCTGATAGTGTGGTTCGATATATTCGAAAGTGAACTTATTTTCCCTGATATTAAATGAAGTTATCAGCCAATTGTAGTTTACGGCCGGTAAGGAGGTGAAAAAATTATTCGAAATGTTTAATCGATCAATATTAAAGGTCATATTTCCCCACGATTCGGGTAAAGCTCCTTCAAACAAATTTCCCGAAACATCAATGCTAACGGAATATGGCGGATTGTGAAAAAAAAGATTGCTTAAGTATTCCGGCAGGTTACCCGAAAGGTTATTATTGTTTAAATATAAAATCATAAGTTGGTTTAATTGTGTCACTTCAACAGGTATTGTTCCGGTTAATTGGTTATCGTTTAACCTCAATTCCCATAAATTGGCACAATCTCCCAGTTCCGGCGGTATTTGCCCCGTGAGTTGGTTATTGTGCAAATCAAGAAATTTCAGGCTGTCCAAGTTGCCTATTTCAGAGGGGATGGTGCCGGTGAGGTTGTTTTCCCATAATTCTATACTTTTTAATAAAGTACAATTCCCAATATTATTAGGAATTGTACCAATTAAGTTACAATTCCCAATACCAAACCATTCTAAAGTAGTAATTTGAAACAAAGTATCAGGAATTTCACCAGTTAATTCAGATTCATTTGACAAACCAAAAGTTTGTATTGCAGTGAGTTGACCTAATTCATTTGGTAAAGTTCCTACTAAATTGTTACTATAAAATATCAATTTTTTTACCCTATCTCCTTCCACGGTAACCCCGTACCAAGTACTTACCGGACCGGTAAGCCAGCCGGAGTTGTTGTTCCAGCCGGGGCCGCCGGTGCTGTTGTAAAAGGCTACGAGGGCAAGGGAGTCTTGTGGTAATACCTGGGCGGTGGCAGCGATGCTGCAAGCCATTATTATCAGGCTTATGATAATTGCTATTGTCCGTACACGGAATTTGTTTTGGTTTGTTACTGTTATTTTCATGTTTTTATGATTTTGTTATTTGTTGATTATGTGTTATTTTTATATTGTCATAATTTTTGCTTTCGGGGTAAATGTTTTGACAAAACTGGTTTGTGTCTTTTTTTCATTTCTGTTTTTTTAACCCATAGTGATTGATATTTAACCCCTGTCAGGGTAAATAATTATTTCCCTGTGTGTCAAACTTGTTTATCGTGAATATTTCATTTATTTTTTGTATTTATTCGTGCGTCGGCAAGATGCAAGCTCTTTTCGCTTTTTCTGCCTAGCCTTGCGGGTGGCAAAAGCGGAATGGGCTTAAATGCGCGTTGGCTTGCATGGTTGCTAACAGCGTCCGGCGGCAATAAAAGTTTAAAATGTTTTACGGGAAGTTGCGGTTTTCCCGCATTATCTTCGCCCTGCAAAAATTCTGTTTCGGGCAGGCTGACAATATCGTATTCGCCTGATTGAGAAATCTGGACATCGTTTTGCGAAAATGAAAACTGTTGTGTAATTTGTTGTGCATTAACAGCACTGCCAAATAATACGGTTATCAATAAAAGTAAAAATAGTCGTTTCATAGCTTAATAATTTTTTTGGTTTGAATAATTTGATTGTTTAATGTTAATGTTAAAAAATAGATACCTTTTTGCAGGTATGATAAATCAATTGCAATATTTTTTTGCGAAACAGGAAATTTTTTAATTATTACTCCTTTAACATTGCTTATTTGGATATTTGCATTATCAAAATTGTTGAAAATCCGTATTTGAATTTTATCTTTTACAGGACTTGGTTGTAATGAAAAATATGCTTTTTCTTTATTTACCTCATTTATACTTGTAATAATAACAGTATCTGCATTGTTGTTTCTATAAATAAAATCTTCTCCTACTGCCCATGCTGTATCTTTATTTAAAGCATAGATGTCAAATATAGGATTGAAAAACTCTTGTTGCAATTGCCAATTTTCACCACCGTCATTTGTAAAATAAACCGCACCATAATCACACTGGCTTTGAGCTTCGCCAACACCTAACCAACCAATTGTATCATTAATAAAATAAACACAATTTATATTTTCTGTGCAATATTCACTTTCAATTGTTTGCTCTATCCAATTATCTCCCGTATTTTCTGTTTTTAATATATAAGGTAAATCATGATTTAAATCAATTTTTCCACCAATCCAACCTAAATTCGGATTTATAAAAAAAACGCTATAAAAAAAATTAGTATAATCAGAATATTTTTCACTCCAATTTAAACCATTATCATTTGAATAAATTATAGAACTTGCAACAGATTTTGAGAATACCCAGCCACTACACCAAATATTGTTTTCTAAAATAAATAAATCTGATATATAACTTAATGTTGTAGCAGCAATATTCCAAGAAGTTCCGCCATTTGTTGTATGAAGTAAATTACCTGAGTTATATAATGTAGCCCAGCCGTTATTTTCATCAACAAAAAACAGGTGAATAACATCTTGCGTGGCGGGTGTGTGTATTGTGTCCCAGGTTTGTCCGTTATCGGTGGTTTTATAAATTTTACCGTGTTGTGTAGCAATAAAACCGGTATCGTGGTTTACAAATACGATGTCGGTACCGGAAATAGTCATCCAGTCATCGTCTATATACCAGTTTTCGCCACCATCCGTCGTATAAAAATAGGGACTTGAAGCACCAAATGGAGCTCCTCCTATTGCCCAGCCGTTAAGTGAATCAATAAAACATATACGATCTAAAAATGTAAAACCTTCAACATCTAATTGAATTTCCCATTGGGCACGGGCGTATCCCGTTGTAAAAAACAGGAACAGTAAAAGAAATTTTAATCTTTTCATTTGTACATGATTTTAAGTTAATACTTTATTAATTTAATTGATTGTGCGGATGTTCCGTTTACGATAAAGTAAACAAGATACGGAGCGGGCTTGCATGGCTTGCCGGCGTGGTCAAGCCCGTTCCATTTTATTGTATGATTTCCGCTATTTAGTGTTTTTTCTATCAGGTTCTTGATTTTCTTTCCCTGAAAGTTGAAAACAGATAATTCAACATAAGATTTGTTTTGGAGATAAAACTCAAAAGTGGTGTTCTTTTCAAACGGATTTGGATAGAATTTTAAAGTTATATTTTTTGAGTTATCAATTTTTGTGTCAACGCTTAGTGTCGGGTCTTGTATTAAAAAAATATCCATTGGAAAATGGACCCAGTCCTGCCATGCCCACGGGTCGGTATTGCCTTCATAAGGTGCCGTAACCGAATCGGAAAGCGTCATGTCATATTCGTGTGCTAAACCGTTATTGTTATAAAGAAAAAAGTAATCGTTATCAATACGTGCAAAATTAACCCATCCTACAGGTGTAGGAGGCAACCAATCGGCATGCAACAATGCCGAATCCCAGGTAATCGTTATGGGCAATTCAAAATTTATGGCTTCTATTGTACAGTCAAAACTGTAACTGTATGGGTGTGCAACGACTTTTGTTGTATCATAATCATTTGGGTAAGCTGCCCATGTAAGTGTCCAAACATTAAATTGAGAATAATCCATGTGTGGATTTCCTTCTCCAAGGGTAGTGTCAATACCATAAAACATTGCCGTCGTATCCCAAATAAACCAAATAGTATCTTTGGCACCCGTGGCATCTTCGAAAGCCACATGAAATTTCCATTGGGGTTGGGCATATAAATGAACCGAAAAAAAGAGAAATAATAAAAATAAAGTGTAAATAAATTTTTTCATGGCAATAAATCTTAATATTATTGTTTGCAAAGATATATCGTGAAAGGGTCAAATTTTGACCCTCTCTCAAATTTCTAAAAGATATTTTTTTGTTTTGTGACAGTATTTTATGGGATGCCCTTGTTCACGTAAAGTTCTAATCATTCTCTTAATTGTGCTTCTAGAACATTCAAATTTTTCACTTGCTTGTTACATACTTGTTAATCTTTCTTTTTCAATCATTTCAAGAAGATAGTTTAATTTTTCATTATAAGTCAAATAATCCATAATTGAAAGGTTTTATTTTTTAGTAAAATGTGCCGGTAAAAATTTAAGCTCTTTTCGCTTTTTCTGTTACGCCTTGCGGGTGGCAAAAGCGGAACGTGCTTAAATGTGTGCCGGGCTTGCATGGTTACCAATTCCCAATAAACTTGTATTTTTCGAACCACAAACTTGAGTATAGTAATAAATACCCGGGTCATTCCAGTTAACTTCACAATCACCGCCGTCACAATAAGCAAAAATATCCCATTGCCTGTTTTCATAACGATAGGTACCCTTATGCATTGCGCCGGCGACATATTCATCAATATTTTCCAATTTATCTTGGAGGATAGAATCGGGGTATGTTGTTGACATGTACATATCAAACGCATCAAAAATTTGGTCGAAGTGTTCAGGTTCAGTAGCTAATTTTTCCCAATAGCTATCAGTTATTTGACTGAAAACCACAACATTTAACACTAGTAACGTTGTTATTAAGCATATTTTTTTCATGTCAGTAAAATTTATATTAAACAACAAGTAAACAGATACATCCGGTTCGTTTACTCATCGGGTTACCATGACAAATTAAGGCGGGTGGCGGCCTTTTGGCAAGGAACCATAAAAAACGGGAAATATAAAAACGGGGAAAGGTGTTATCCTCTCTCTCTCTCTCTCTCTCTCTCTACGGAGATAAGGGTTTCCGTTTGTTTTTTAAGGTAAAAAACAGGTTTCTGGTTATATGCAAGGGCATGAATAAACATGTTTCGGTTGTTAAAGATGCCCCAAGTTAAACATAAAACATGCCCGTCGCAAGGAAGGTGAATGATAAGTTTATACCTATGCTTTAGTGTAGTATTTTATCGTTCGTAATTTTGTAAAAAGTTCAATGCCAGTGAATAGAATAAAAGACAGTGGCCATAAAGCCAAATTGCTGTTGTGCCCTGTTAATAATTTCAGTATATTAACAAAGAGCTGTCAACATATTTCAGGCACTGTTACTCAATTTCTGATTTAAAGTACAGTACAGTTGATGGTGTTCCTTTCCACAACTACTTCGGCGCTTTTTTCAGCAGATACACACCAATAAGCAAAAAGATGAAGTTGGGTATCCAGGCGCCGATGACGGGGGACAGGTTGCCGAAGGCTGAAAAGACAGTGGACACCTGCATGAGGAATATATAAGCAAATGTCATGGCAATGCCCACGCCCAGGTGCATGCCGATGCCCCCGCGTATTTTTCGTGACGACAAGGCCACGCCAATGAAAGTAAGGATGATGATGGCTGCCGGGCCCGACAGTCGTTTTTGTTTTGCAATTTCGTATTTTTTATAGGCGATGGAGCCTTTTTCTTTTTCCTGCCGGATGAACTCATTTAGTTCAAAAAGATTCATCTCCTCAAAATACTCTTTAATCTCATACAGGTCGGATGGCTTGAGTGTCCTGATCACAGTGTCCATCTCCCTGCCGGTTTTAATGGTTTGCCCGGTGCTGTCAATGGTCCTGATATAGTAGTTTTTCAGTTTCCATAAATTGTTCGCCG
>CAJVWU010000118.1 GCA_913009755.1 uncultured Bacteroidia bacterium | reverse complement strand
CAATTCATCCGTAATGACGATTAAAGGATTAAGTCCGTACTGGCGCGTTGCTATACAACACCAATGGACAAAAAGTTACCTCGAAGTGGGTACTTTCGGATTATCAACCAGGTTGTATCCCATAGGGATTTCAGGGGCAACGGATAATTATGCTGATTTTGGATTTGACCTTCAGTATGAACATTCTTTTGCAAAGTGTCAATTTACCCTGCATAGCAGTTATGTTGCAGAGAAACAAGAGCTTAATGCCAGTTCCCAAGCCGGTGACAGTCAGTTTTTGACAGATAAGATTAATTCCTTTAAAACGGACGCCAGTATCTACATCCGGAAAGGTTATAAGTTTACTCTCGGGTATTTTAACTATAATGGTAATTCAGACAATATTATTTATGCTCCGGCTTCTGTATCAGGAAGCAGAATGGGACTTCCAAACAGCAGCGGCCTAATGACCCAAATTGATTTCCTGCCATGGGAAAATACTAAAATATCCCTGATCTATACCGCTTATAATAAATTTAATGGAGCGACAGATAATTATGATGGCTTTGACAGGAACGCCGGTGATAATAATTCAATCTATCTCCAGCTTTGGTTTCTTTTTTAAATTGCTTGAAGTTAATGGGATAACAATATAAATATTAGAAGTCACCTTAACTAAAAAATAAAATATTATGAGAAAGTTTGTTTTTTTCGCAATATCAATGCTGTTTGCCCTTTTGCTGGCTTCGTGTAGCAAGAGTATTCCCGCAAAATATTATTCAGCCCGGGATGTGGCCGGAACATATAAAGGTTCGCTGGTTACCGGAAACCTTAAACATGACGGAACAGCAGATGTTTCTGCAGTAAACGATTCAATTATCAACATCCATTGTTATGATAGTGTCGGTTTCGACACCACTTTTGTCATGGAATTGTATCAAAATGGAGACTCGGTCATGCTTTGCAGTACGGGCCAGGATTTTTACAACCAATATGGTCATTACATGACCGGGCAACATCATATGTATGAGATGGGCAACATGATGGGAGGGAGCTCAGGAATGACGGACTGGCAACAGCATATTAGCAGTCAGCATCAGGCCGGGGATATGCATTATGGGGATTTTGATATGGAACATGGAACCTTCAACTATTGGTTTGATAATCATTCAGGAGCTCAAAATGGCACTACATTTTATGGCAAACGCCAATAGCTGACAAATCATTATCTTAAAAGACGGCTGCCGAGGGTAGCCGTTTTTTTTATTCCCATACAAATGCAATAAGCCGGTTTTCTCAGCTGAAAAATTATCCTCTGGATATTGGAGTTCTGTATTTTCACGGGGCCAACAATGTATTTTATGCTGAACATCAGTCAGATATTGGCCGGAAATAGAGAAAAAATGTTTAGTTTTGAATTCTAAAAACAAAATGACCGACGAAGAGGGCCTGTCAAATACTTCTGAAACACATTAACATGTATTATTTCACCCAAATAGATCCCGATTTTAAACTAAAAGGGTCACGTGATCCTCTGGGGTTCCAGAGCGTTTGGGCACATGCCGGCCACAAGTTAATAGCTCACCTGTCAACGGTCTCTACCAGCCTTGTCGATTTTCAGATATTGTGTTATGCCCAATTTTGGTATAAAAACAGGAGTAAGGATGATAATGGGTTTGTCTCTTTTTTTATTAAAATAGAGCAAGCCTTTGCTTATGCCCGAAAAATATATTTAAATCAAACAGGTTTTAATGGAATTACGGTAATCTCGAAAAGAGTAACGGATAATAAAATAGTAATTAGCGAAAATCAAAAATTCCTGTTAGCGAATAACGACACGCAAAACATACTTACCAATCAACGAACCTACGGTATTTATGGTAAATACATTCGTCCTTTTAGGGATATGAAGTTATTAGAGTATCCGGATTTTGATAAAATTATTGAAAATTCTGTAGGTGAAAAAACAGCCTCTAATGCAATTGCAAAGATAGTTGATGAGATTTTTTATAAAGAGAAATACAATATAAGTACTTCTAATCTAAAATTTTTTGCCAGTTTAATTGAAAGAATAACTGAAAGTGAACAGAGATTATTTACCGAACGCATCTTAAAAACGGAAAACCGGAATCATGTTCAGGATTTGCTTTTTGAGTATATACAGAAACAGGAAAGAAACTATTTAAAAGATTTTAATCTATACTCGTTTACCCGAAAACTGAGGACAGATCCTCTTTTAGAAGATAGCGTTAAACCTGTACTTGAGGAAATAGAAAACACAGAACGTATCGTAAGTGTCTGTAATCATGCTTATAATAAACTATTGAGTAAAGCCGGTTGGAAAATGGCAGAATTAAAAAAGGAAAACGATTTTTGGGCTAACATTAGACCATACGGAGGTGCTGAAAATTATGGATATTCCAATCAGGTTTTGTATAATTTAAGAGATGTCCTTAAACTTGATACCGAGAGCAAAGTGAAAGGCCTGATAGCCAGAAACCAGGTGGTTAAGAGTTTTAATGGTAACCATCGGGGCTGGACAGAACTAAAAGATAATAAAGTAATCATTTTATATGGGCAGACAGATAATTTTATGCCTGTAAACGACTATCCTGATTATTTTGAAAACAGCTATTTTATCGATGGTTATCTCAGCCTGTATAGTCAGATATTAGATAAAAAATGGAAGAACTAATACTAATAGAGAAACTTGAAGAAAGCCTGCGAGGAAGGAAAGTAACAGCAGCACTTTTCTATACTTATAATTTTGATTCCCGATTTTTTGAGAATTATCTTCTGCCAATTTTTTTCTCAGGCGTTCCGTTTAATAATAACGAAATACAAAATACTATTCTTTGGCGACATTATCAAAAATATCTTCCTCCCATTACTGTCTATTGCGATTTCTTCGCAAAAGATAAAATTGCGCCCTCATTAGCTTACGATGTCAGACCGATTGTCTTGAAAAAGAATGATGTAAGATGGCCGGCTTTTCACCCAAAACTGAGTTACTTACTTTTAAATGACTCTGGTTTAATTATTATTTCAGGTTCGAATAATCTAAGTTTTGCTGCCTGGACAACCAACCTGGAAGTGTTTACGATTACTGAATTTAAGAATGGCGTATATTATCCAAGAGCCATAAAAGATGATTATAAAAGGTTTATTGAGTCTGTAAATGATATTTATGGAAAGGAATATACCGATGCCGAAACGGCAATTCATGGTTTCTTTCGCAAGGTTTTGTATACGAAAAAGATTGGGCAATATAAAGGTAATTACAGCTCTGTTCAATCTTCATTTTTTGATAAATTAGAGGAATTAAAAGCAGAAAATCATGCAAAAAAATTTAAATCTGTAGAAATTATCAGCCCATATTTTTCATCGGCGGCTGTGGTGCAAAACATTAGAAAATATGTAGATGGTGATATTAAAATATCAATACCATATAGTGCGAACAACGTCGCTTCTATCCCAAAAGAGTTATTTGAATCCTATCAAAAAGAAAATGTTCAATGGAGTGATATCAATGTGTTAAATAAAGAAAAAACATTTCGATTTAACCATAGTAAAATATTTCGATTTTATGGAGAAGACAAGGTGTTTACAATTATTGGCTCTGCTAACCTGTCTGCCGCAGCTCTTAATGGATATCATAGCAAAGGAAATGTTGAATTCGCTACAATTTTCTCTGATATGAAAAACGGGAGAGAAACGGATCTACTGAAAGTAAGAAGTGGTTTTGAAGATATTGTTTTCGAGAAAGGAACTGCGGAATCGGAATTTGATGAAAGAAGAAATCCTCCGGAATTAGATTTTACTTTGGATTGGTGTAAGAAAGAATTAGTTGTCGAAAATCCGGGCAAAATTCAGGCAGCTATTTATTTATCAGAAGATGAGCGTTTTAGTTTGTGTGAACATCGGAAGAAAAGTAAAACATATATTGATTTGTCAGATAATCCTGATTTAATAATAATATTGTCAGATAATCCTGTAATTAAAGTAAAGTATCAAGATGCATTTTTTGAATTTTATCCAAAGCAAATATTTATCGAACATAGGCCTCTTCCTCCTAAAATAAGGATTAATGATATTGAGCTTATTAAGCTTTGGCAATTATTAGAAAATGACGTTGAAATTGACAAAACAAAAATAACCAATTACATTGAACGCTTCATAGAGAAAAAATATGATGAATTTGGTAATGAATTCCGGATAAAAGAGAATAACGAAAGTATTTTGAATTATATGGCTACACATTTGGCAGCAATTATAGGCCTGGAAAAGAAACTTTTTAAAGAATGTCCTTATTCCACACAAAGAGACCGCAGAGCTTTTAATCAGAAACAAAAATCACTTATAGAATATTATCTTATAGCTGACAATATTGATACGGTAACCGGCTACCGGCGCATTCTTGCAAAAAAATATGAAGAAAAAGAGATGATTGGTGGCTTTTACTGGCTTTTGCTAAAAATATTGCGGCAAAAACTATACAAAAATCAACGCACCAAACAGATTTTAAAAGACCCGGACATAAAAAAATCTTTTAACAGAGCTTCAAAAGAACTTTCAGGCGAATTACAAAAAATAGAAAAGCTAATAAAAGTAGATCCGAAAATATTAATTTGGGTGGAAAAGAACTTATAGCCATGGTAAAAATAATTAATGATATTCTTGATCTGAAATCACATGAGTTAATTGACCAACAAGTTGCTGACAGACAAAAGAATGTTATTCTTAAAGGATTTAATTATTTACAAAAAGATGGTAATGATTTTTTGTATATTGGAGATGAGGTTGGGTTAGGCAAAACCTATATTGCCATAGGGATAATGTCTTTGCTTCGTCACTTCTCTTCAAAACGGGACTATAAGGATTTGATTATTGTTCCGAAAAGCAATTTGCAAAAAAAATGGCAAAAAGAGATAAATAAATTTGTAAAAACAAATTGGAAATATAAAGATACCCGCGTCAAATCACTAACTAATACATCGGTAGGGTTAAATGATAACAGGACTTTGTTCGGGAGGCTTTCTGTTAATTCATCTTTTGATTCGGCATATTTAATCTTCCGTATGTCTTCCTTTAGTTTAGGGATAAATAATAATAATTGGAATGATTGGATAAATGAATTAAATGATAGATTAGGAGGCAATGAAATAGCTTTAAAATATTTTAAATGTGGCGAAAAAAAAGGATATTTCAGACAACCTAAGGATAGTAAAGAAAGGGATAGAAAACAAATTAAGAGACTCAAGCGATTTTATGCCTATTTGCTTAATATTATAATGCCGGAGATTGACTGTTTGGTGGTTGATGAGGCGCACAATTACCGCAAAGGGAACTCAGATGCTGATATGTCTTCAAGAAATGCTGTAACTTCTTGTTTGTTTGGAGTGAAAAAGGACTCTTTACAGGAGGGTATTTTTATCGATGATGAGAAATTAAGAAAAGAGTTCTTCGGATTGATAAAATCTAAAGCAAGGAAGGTGGTGCTTTTATCAGCAACCCCTATAAAATCTTCATTAACAGATATTATTAACCAAATTGATTGTTTTAAGGAACATAACTATACTTCTGAAAATATTAAATCCGGTATAGATGGGTTTATGATTCGGGGAATCATGAATATGAACATTAACGGTCAGATTTATTCACGAAATCAATACAGGTATGAACACCGAAATGGGGGCGTTATAGAAGCCGATCCGGAGAAACCGCTTAAGCTTGATAACGATACAGATGCGATTACTTTTGGGCTTTTTCAATATAAACTTATAGAAAAACTTCATAAGCCTCGTTTCAATAAATCTTTTGAAATCGGGATGCTTGCTGGTTTTGAGACATTTTGCCATGATTCCAAAAGAATAATTGAGAAAGAATTCGAAGAGGTAAATTCATTAAGCCACAGGCCCCAAGACTCAGTAGATTCTGATATTATCAGGGAATTAATTGAAAGTTATCAGATAATAATGAATGTTGATGACTATCCCCGACACCCAAAGCAGGAAATTTTGATTAATGAGTTGTATAATATGGCCATCAGGCAAAAAAAGGCTTTGGTTTATGTTCGCCGAATTGCCACTGCCTATGAGTTGGAACAACGTTTAATGAAAAAATTTGAACAAGAATTTATTTTTCCAAAACTTCAGAAATTAAACAACGCAAAAAAGTATAAAAGTGGCGATTTAGACCGTTTAATCATGCGCTTTAAAGAGAAAAAGAATGAGGATATCTTACCGAAAGTTTATGAGGTTCTATGGAAAAGACTAAAAGGTAGTTTTAATGAAGAAATAATTCACTTTTTTGATGAATATACATGCAGTTATTACGATTCGCTAAGTGATACGCAAAAGACTATCTCCGGAAAAATTGCTTTATGGTTTGAATATCTCTACGACAGAGATACAGAATTTAAAAATATAATTCTCAGGTTTATAAAACGATACATAAAATCTAATAATTCTTTTCGGATAAACTCACAAGATAAAGCCACAATTAAAAATAAAATTGAGATTACTATTGAATACTGGAAAAAAGAATTAATAAATCGTTCCGAGCAAATTGACCCCGATGCTGACGAAGAAGATTCGTTAGAAAATGAAAAATATTTCTTCAATAGATTCTTTATAAAAAATGAAGGCCTGGCATTTAAAAACAGAGTGAGAATCCAAGATTGGCTGGAGTTTAATTATTTTTTGATAAATAAGGAATTCTTAATCTTTGGATTCGATGAAACCAAATTAACTATACCACAAATTAATAGTAAAACAAAAAAAAACAAGATCATTGATATTTATACGGATATATTTGTGAGTGCTCTTAATGAAAAAGGTTATGTTCCGGATATA
This sequence comes from uncultured Bacteroidia bacterium, assembly GCA_913009755.1. Classification (GTDB taxonomy): domain Bacteria; phylum Bacteroidota; class Bacteroidia; order Bacteroidales; family F082; genus JAADID01. The sequence continues at coordinate 1,678 of CAJVWU010000118.1, read as the reverse complement.
AACGTTCCTGATGAATATAACAATAATACTTTTTTAACAAGGTTAATTACAGAGAAATGTCGTGCAGAGTTTGGCAATTGGCTTAAAATTATAAGGGGTAAAAATAGGCGAAAAGAATTTATTATTAATGAAATTGATATTCTTGAGGCAATTCTAAAAAATATTTTTAGAAATGGATCTGGTTTATTACCAGCATTTATTGCGGATAAAGCCGGCGATTCATTTGATGAGGTATTATTCGAACTTATAAGTGATGAAAAATATTTTGGATTTGTCCTTGACGAAATAAAAAACGTTCTGGATAACTATACAATATTGAGGAATACAAATTTCTCTGATGTTAACACATTAAGTGAAGACGCAACAAAGATTCATAGTCTTTTTAGAAATATTTCTCCAATAATAGGGACAACGGGTCAGGATAGATTAAAAAAGAACAGAGTTGCCGCTCAATTTAGGCTCCCTGGTTTTCCATACGTATTAATAACAACTGATGTTTTAAAGGAGGGAGAAGATTTACAAACGTTTTGTAAAAACATTTATCATTATGGTATTGCCTGGAGTCCAATTGATATGGAACAAAGAACAGGACGTATTGATAGAATTGGTTCTTTTGCGGAGAGGTTGATGAAGGCAAATGATGAAATAAACTATAGCAACGATATTCAGGTTTATTTCCCATACATATCAGATTCAATCGAGGTCAATCAGGTTTCGAAATTATTTCAAAGCATGAATAATTTTATTAAAACTTTTTATGATTTTACTATAACGGCTAATAATGATTCAACGGTAAGTTCGGAAGAAAGCGTTAATAAGATACCAGAACAGACTAAAGTACTATTAAAATCAAAGTATGAATATAAGCCGGATGGTTTGGCAGATATTCGGAATAGGATTTGTAATCAGGAATTATGCTCAGGGGAAAGCATTTTAATTAAGATGAGAGAAATCTTTGAAAAAATTAAATCTCTCGAATATTGCCTTAATCTTCGTCATACTTTAAATAATGCAGATTATTCAATCTCAGGGACATTTTTGCTCCCGGGCCAGCGCATTCGATCTCCATTATTTAAAGACCTAAAACCACCTCCGGAAACGTCTGTCCTAAGACGGGGGCCTTTTAAAATTGCACTTGTATTTGATCCCATAGAACAGGAATATATCTTTAATATCTACTCTAAAATCGGAAAATGTACCCCAGGAGAAGTAACGCAGATTGGAGGTTATGTAAATAATGTTAGTGATAAAGTTAATACCATAGAAGTAAATGAGAATCTCTTATTATATAAAGGAATTAGCATTCATTCCTCCATCGAGGACATAATTTCATTATTAAAAGAGATTATTATTAATGCAGATATTTTAGAGTATCATTTCTTTAAAGGGGCTGATGACCAAGATGATATTTAATGGTTCTATGTCGATTTGTGTGATAGCGTTTTTTTGATTAAATAACAAATAACAATCTCCAAATATCAAATAATAATCAATGATTCAAAAATCAATAGCCAAAACCGTATTAGAAGCCCCCTTAAGATTAGAATCATAATGTGCTGATACACACACTTCAAAAAGAAGTGCTAAAAGGAACTGAGTTTTGTAAGGCTACTATGAAGACAATACAACTCAAGCTGATTAAAGTAGCTGCAAGGGTAAAAGTGTTGAAAACAAAGAT
>CAJVWU010000117.1 GCA_913009755.1 uncultured Bacteroidia bacterium | reverse complement strand
ATTGATTTTGCCAATCATTATGCAGTTATTCGGTCTGTTATAGACACAGCCCTGAAAAATAATCAAAACGTTTTTAATGCACTATCTTGTTTGGCTACGCAAAACTTGATAGCTGCTGAGTAGTAACAATTATTCCACTTTATTACGTGCCCCTCCTTTATTATTCAAAATCGCATAGCAACCATAGGAAAAATGGTTAACAGGATTATTGTCTAATAAAAAACGTAATAAAATGAAAATAAAACTTCTCATTTTCTTTTCCGTGTTTCTTTTGCTAAAAGCAAACGCGCAAAACAGCATCACCGGCCTCATAACGGATGCCGGAACCCACGAAGCGCTGCCCGGCGTCAACATTATTATCAATGAGCTTTCGGCGGGAGCGGTTAGCAACATCAGCGGCCATTACCAAATCAATAAAATTCCCAACGGTCAGTTTTTTGTTACTTTTTCATTTGTTGGCTACGAAAACCGGACAAAAAAGGTTGATTTTCAGGGACATCCAATCACCCTGGATGTTAAATTGAAACCCATGGTCATTCAGGGGCAGGAAGTGGTGATTACCGGAAATTTTACAGGAACTCAACACGAAAATACCGTAGGAATCAACACCTTGGAAATGAAAAACATTACCCGCGTTTCGCAACCATCGTTTATGGCGTCGCTGGCCTCCGTTCCGGGCGTCAGCATGATTTCCAAAGGTACTGGCGTGGGTACACCAGTCATCCGCGGACTGTCGCTGAGCAATGTGCTGGTGCTAAACAAAGGTATTCCCATGGCCAACTTTCAGTTTTCCAAAGACCATCCCTATCTGATTGATGGCCTTGGTATTGGCAAGGTTGAAATCATCAAGGGGCCGGCTTCGCTCATGTACGGATCAGGCGCCGTGGGAGGTGTCATCAACCTCGTTGCAGAACCCACTGTCCGCGAAGGGAGTATAGAGGGTGCCGTTAGCATGAAGTTCTTTAGCAACACCCTTGGAACACTTTCCAGTGTGGAAGTCAAAGGAAACCACAAAGGCTTTGTGTGGGGCGCCGGCACAGAGATGAACAGTAATCAGGATTTTATTCAGGGCGGTGGTACCACAGCTTTCAATACCAGGTTCAACACCCACAGCGTGAAGCTAAACGCAGGTCTGATAAAAAAAATCGGCAGTTTCCGTATTTTTTACGATTATAACCGCTCGAAACTCGGAATGGCCGTTCCGCCTGCCTTGGCGCTCGTTACGAAAAGAGGCCGCAAAAACGGAGTCTGGTATCAGGATTTGACCGATCAGTTGCTCATTTCTAAAAACAAAATCTTTCTCGGTAACCTAAAACTCGATGCCAATTTCTCGTACCAAAACAACAACCGCAGATTGCAAGGTTCCCAACTTACGCCGGTCAGAGAGTTGGTAAACATGCGGTTAAAGACATTTACCTACCGTCTCAAAAGTGTTTATCATTTCAGCGAAAGCACCAAAGCTTTTCTCGGCGTGCAGGGTATGAGCCAAACCAATCGTAATGGCGCAGCGCCACAGCATGTAATTCCCGATGCCAACCTGAACGATTTTTCCGTTTTCACCATGGGACGTCATAGTTTTGGCTCGCTTGCCATCCTTGAAGCCGGAATACGTTACGATCATCGCAACGTGGTTGTCCCTGAACATTATGCCGGCATCAACAACGGAACGCTCATGCCGAGGCTGGAAAGAAATTTCAATAATGTGAGTGCTTCCATCGGAACCATTTTTCATTTCAACAAAAATATGCTGCTACGTTTCAACCTTGCCTCTGCTTTCCGCAGCCCGAACATTGCAGAGCTGACACAGGACGGAATGCACGGCAATCGTTACGAAATAGGCAAAGCCAACCTGAAAAACCAGCAAAACTTAGAAGCCGACTTGGGGTTTCATATCCACACCATGTACACCACTTTCGAGATTTCCGGCTTTTACAATTATATCGACAACTACATTTTTCTCTCCCCCACGGCCGACACCATTTCTGACGGAACAAAGATATATCGTTATGGACAAACCCCTTCGCATCTGATGGGCGGGGAAATTGGCATTCATATCCATCCCGTTTCCATCGACTGGCTGCATCTGAAAGCAAACTACGCCTACATCTATGCCAGAAAAAATTCGGGTGGCTATCTCCCGCTGATTCCGGCTAACAAGCTCCATTTTGAAGTGATGCTGCGAAAAAACAAATGGAAAATCTGGCGGACTTCTTTTGTCAAAGTCTCATGCGATTATGTGTTTGCACAAAACCATGCCGCTGATTTTGAAACCACTACGCCCGGATATTTTCTACTCAACGCCGGTATCGGTACGGATTTGAAAGTGAAAAACCAGATTTTCAGCTTTAGCCTCATGGCTACCAACCTGCTTGACAAGCAATATTTCGATCACCTCTCCACACTCAAAGATGTGGGCATTTACAACATGGGAAGGAATATCTCGGTGAATTTAAGAATACCTTTCGGTGTGAAAAAATAAAACAAAAAGGATTGGTGATGCCGGATATTGGATACCAAATTTTCCTGAAAATCCGAAAGATGCCTTTGTCTGAATAAGTATTAGTGAAAGATGATACTACGGGCAACCTGCGGTCGTTGGTGATTTGTAAAGGAGACCTGTTTCATTCGGAATTTGGACTGACTGCCGACTGCTGACTGCCGACTGAAGACTGCCGGCTGAAGGCTGCCGGCTAAAGGCTTCATCTAAAACCCCACCCCGAAACCGATCCTGATGATGGGGTTGGTATAAGGGGAATATTCATTTTCCAGCACATTAAACAGTATGGCAAATGAAGCAAACCCGCGTCCGCCAATATTCTGTAAATAGCCACCCCCGATGAACAAACTGTTAATCCACCGGCGGTCACCTCCACCATAATCCAAATTCAGGGCTTCGTATTCAGCCTGTCCGAACAAACCTTTCCAGAAAACATAACGTGCAAACAGGCTGGCTCCGTAATGATTCAAATTTTCCCTCTTTCCCGGTGCAAATTCATAGCTGTTATAAATATAAGTCAGTCGTGTGCCAACCTGAAAGGCTTGCGTTACCCGATAACCAATAATCGGGGCAACTTCAACATAAGTGCTGTAAGAAGAAAATCCGGCCCCCAACATGCCGCCGGCAAACCAGCGCCTGGGTTTAACCTTCTTTTTGGCTTCTTTCTTTTTAACAGTCCCTTCCCGTTTTTGCCCGCTCGTGTTTTGATATTGGGCCTGAATGCCCGTTGCGAAGGCCAGAAAAAATATGATCAATAAAAATCGTCCTGTTTTTTTCATCTTTGAATTTCAAAAAATAAACAACAATAAAAACGTAAATATGCCGTAATTGGTATTTGATTGTATTTTTGCCGGTCAATAATCCCGGTTAGGCCAATGATTCTGAACAAACAAATATCGTACCCTTTATTATTTATTGCCATTGTTATAACGGCCATCACTTTTTCGTGCCGCAAAGATACGATTAGCAACGACTCGTCCATCAACCTTTCTTTTTCAAACGATACCATTATTTTCGATACGGTATTCACTTCGCTGGGATCGGCAACTCAAAGGCTGATGGTGTATAACCCATCGGGCAGTGCGGTAAACATTTCCAATATCATGCTTGCAGGAGGTAGTCAATCGCCATACCGGATTAACGTGAACGGGTTATCAGGGGATGACTTTAAGGATATTGAGTTGAACGGGGGGGACAGCCTTTATATTTTCGCCCGCGTAACCATTGACCCAAACGACTTCAACAACCCTTATGTGGTTGAAGACAGCCTGCTTTTTCTTACCAACGGGAATGAACAAAAGGTCAAACTGGTGGCATGGGGACAAAATGCCAATTACATTTTGGCCGATACATATATCGAAGGATTTCCTCCTTTCAAAGTGGTTGCCGACAGTTTGGTAACCGTACACTGGACCAATGAGAAACCTTATGTTATTTACGGTTATGCGGTCATTAATTCTTACGGCAAACTGATCATTGACGAAGGCGCCCGGATTTATTTCCATAAAAATTCCGGACTTTGGGCATACACCGATGGGGTTTTAAAAGTTTACGGAACTGTTGAAAACCCGGTTACTTTCCAGGGTGACCGGCTGGAAGCCTTTTATGATGACCTGCCGGGACAGTGGGACCGGATATGGCTGATGGAAGGACGACAGGGTGAAGACCACGAAATATCGAATGCCGTTATTAAAAACGGATTTATCGGCATCCAGGCCGAATCGTTCCTGCGGCCGACCGAAAACAAAGTGACCTTAAAAAATGTGATCATTGAGAACATGACGGGCATCGGCATTTTTTCGCGCCTGTTCAACATTACCGGGGCCAATACCGTAGTGGCCAATTGCGGGGGCTATTGCCTGGCATTTACCGGCGGCGGGTATTATGATTTCCGTCAATCCACCTTCGCCAATTACTGGCCGTATTCAGTGCGCAATACACCGGCTGTATTCATCAACAATTATTTACCGGACAGCAACGACCAGCCTGTTCCTTTTCCAATGAATTTTTCGCTGGGCAACAGCATTATTTACGGGTTCAACCGGAACGAGTTCGAAACAGATATGACGAGCGGTGCCGACTCACTTTATTATCTGACCAACTGCATCTTAAAAACAGAATATCAGGTCAGCAATTCAATCAATTACAATGATATTTTAAAAAACCAGGATCCAAAGTTCATGGATTATCAGGAAAACGATTACCGGCTTGATACACTGTCGCCTGCAATTGGATACGGTGACCCTTCTATTGCGGCAACAGTACCTTTCGATATCCTCGGCAATCCCCGGACAGAGCATTATGATCTGGGTGCTTACCAGTTTATGCCCGGGCAGGGGAATGGAAAATAATTCTTTTCTTGTTGTTTTTCAGGTTTTTTTCGCATATTTGTATTACTAATTTATTACTGATTTTAACCGGGTTATGTTTATAGGAATTGGCGGGGTAAGTACAGGCGGGAAAAGCTGGATTGCCCAAAAAATAACAGAACATTATCGAAACCAAAAATCGGTGAGTGTGTTGTGTCAGGATGATTATACCCTGACACAGGACAAAATACCGATGATCAGGGACCATATTGACTGGGAAACCCCCAAATCAATGGATTTTGATAGATTTTACCGGGCGACAGTAAAAAATGCAAAAGAATCGGACGTAGTCATTGCTGAAGGATTGTTTGTGTTTCACCAGGAACGTTTTGTCAGTTTATTTGATAAAATGATCTATGTTACACTTGAAAAAGATACGTTTTTTGAAAGAAAACCAAAAGACCTGCGCTGGGGAAAAGAACCGGAGTGGTACATCGAGCACATCTGGGAAAGTCAATTACAATTTCAGGAGGATTCAAAGATAAAGGACAAAGCATTAATTGTTGCGGGCGAATATCCCGTTGACCTGAACCGGATTTTTCAATTTATTGATTCCTGATCCTTCTAATGGAAATGATAAAACCGGGAAAATCATCTTAACACCTCCATTAAACTACTTCTCCGTTCAATATCACGGTTTCCACCTTATTGGTCCCGTAATAATAAGGCATATACTCATAAGCAGGAATGGGCGTGGTAATAAATACATTGGCTTTTTTACCTACGGCAATGCTTCCTAATTGATCGCTTAATCCCATGGCATAAGCCGAATTGAGGGTGCTTGCCATGATGGCCTCTTCGGGTAACATTTTGTAAAGAATGGACGCCATGGAAACGATCAACTGCATATTGCCCGAAGGGGAGGAACCCGGATTAAAATCGCTGGCCAGGGCAACAGGAAGTCCCGAATCAATCATCTTACGCGCAGGGGCATAAGGCATATTCAGGAAAAATGCAGCACCGGGCAAAATAGTGGGCATGGTTTCAGAATTCAATAAAGCATTTATTTCGGCATCGCCCGTATATTCAAGATGATCAACCGAAAGGGCATTATATTTCACACCGGTTTGTATGCCTCCCGAAAAATCAAGTTCGTTGGCGTGAATTTTTCCACGCAGGCCATACCTAAGTCCGGCTTCCAGGATTTTTGCCGTATCCTCAACCGTAAAAAATCCCTGATCACAAAAAACATCAATGTAGTCTGCCAATCCTTCATCTGCTACACGGGGAAGCATCTCATGGATAACAAGGTCAACATAAGCTGTTTGGTTATTACGGTACTCCATGGGAATGGAATGGGCCCCCAAAAAAGTGGCTTTTATGGCCAGTGGTGATGAATCTTTTAACTTTCTAATGACCCTGAGCATCTTCAACTCCGATTCGGCAGTCAGCCCGTACCCGCTTTTGATCTCCACCGCTCCCGTTCCGTATCGGATGATTTCTTCCAGACGTTCCATGGCCGATTCAAACAATTCCTCTTCACTTATTTCCTGTATCTTTTTTGCCGAATTCAGAATTCCCCCTCCCCTGCGGGCAATTTCCTGATATGACAACCCTTTAATCTTATCCACATATTCTATTTCGCGCGATGCAGGGTAAACAAGATGGGTATGCGAATCAACATACGAGGGAAAAACCATCCGGCCTGATGCATCCAGCAAACGGGTTTCATTACCCTCTTTCATGGCATCAATATCCCTCATCCGGCCAAAGGCGGCAATTTTTCCATCATCAATTTTCAGCCAGGCATCGTCAAGGGTTTGTATTTCCGACATTTCTTTGCCACAAACTTTTTCTTTATGCCCGTACTCTATCTGTACCAGCTTTTTAATATTTTTTATCAATAATGCCATTTTAAGCAAGATATAAAACAAATTAAAATCCAAATAAAAAAAATTACAGGCTGACAAAAGTACTCAACTCAATGCATACAACCTATTTCGCAACAAATATGTCTTAAATATCGTAACAATGATTTTTACATGTAAAAAGTTAATTATAACTTTGCGGTCGTATTTACAAATCCAATTAATTAATATCAAATATTATGCGCTTTAAAATTTACTTTACAGTTTTCCTGCTGTTTGTTTTTTCATTCAACATTTTTGCCAAAAAAGTTGACCGGGCAACGGCTGAAAAAGTGGCAATTCACTTTTTTTATGCACAATCCAATATTTTTAACCATCCTGTAAATCTGAATAATCTGAATTTTATTGATTCCTATAAGGTGGATCAGGCTTATTACGTTTTCGATTTCGGGGACGGGTGGATCATTGTTTCTGCCGATGATGCTATGTGGCCGGTTATCGGTTATAATTTTAAAGGTAGTTTTCCTGCTAAAGAAGACCAGGATAATAACGTAAGAAGCTGGATGAAAACATTTAGCGATGAAGCGGAATATGTTACGGCAAACAACGTCCAGGCCAGCGCATCCATTGCCGGCGAATGGGCAAAGTATAATAAAACGGATGAAGAATTTGTCATTCCGGCCGGAGGTTCACGCGCAGAAGTTGATCCCATGCTTACCTGTATGTGGGATCAGCCCAATCCCTATAATTTATTGTGTCCTGTGGACGAAAACGGGCCGGGCGGCCATGTGTTGGTGGGCTGTGTTGCCACGGCCATGGCCCAGATCATGGATTACTGGAGATATCCTCTCCAGGGGTCAGGACAGTTCTCCTATTATCAATATCCTTATGGTACCATCACTGCCGATTTTGGGAATACAACTTACAACTGGGACGGAATGCAAAATTCAATTGATTCGGACAACCCCTGGGATATTGCTTTAATCAGTTTTCATGCCGGTGTGTCGGTTCAAATGAATTATGGCCCTGCCTCATCGGGTTCTCAAAGCCAGAGGGTGCCTAATGCTTTAAAAACCTATTTCACTTATAACAATTCGGCACAATACATTGAAAAATCAAACTATAGTTTTTCAGCCTGGGAAACCATGATGCAGACAGACCTGGATGCAAGCAAGCCCCTTTATTATTCAGGCTTTACCAGCAGCAATGCAGGCCATGCTTTTGTATGCGACGGTTACCAGGGCAGCAATTATTATCATTTTAATTTCGGCTGGAGCGGTTATGCCAACGGATATTATACCCTTCAGGATGTTAACGGGTTCAGTAGCGGACAAGGCATGGTACGTTCAATTGTTCCCGGCGATGCCGACTATCCTTACGTGGCTGACGGTGCTGATACTCTTTCGGAATCTTCCGGTTCGTTTACCGATGGCAGCGGTCCGGTTGAAGATTATCCTTCCGGGATGAATGCCACATGGCTCATCAGCCCCCAGACCGAAACAGATTCAATAAGCAGCATTAAATTAACATTTGGTAAATTCAACACGGCTTCTAATGATACGTTGAGAGTTTATGGAGGAAACAGTACGGAGGGCCAGTTACTCGGAAAATATGCCGGTAACGACCTTCCCGGGGACATTACGTATGAAGGAAATCAGGTATTTGTCACTTTTAGCTCAACAGGCTCGGATAAAGGATTTTATATTGAATATAAGACGACTTCACCTGCCTGGTGTAACGGGGCACAAAACTTTACCGATCCATCCGGAACATTTACCGATGGCAGCGGAAGTTTTTACTATAACAACAATGCCAACTGCATGTTTAAAATATCCAATCCTGAAGCTGTTAAAATAACGCTGGAGTTTACAGAGTTTTCAACAGAAGAAACAAATGATGCGGTTCAGGTTTATGATGGGGATACCCAAACATTGC
>CAJVWU010000116.1 GCA_913009755.1 uncultured Bacteroidia bacterium | reverse complement strand
GTTATGATTACCCTGTCAAAACAGCCCAAGGTGCCATTGATTTTATTCTTGTATGTTTTTGTAAGTAATTCCATGTCTCAAAGATGCAAAAAATCCCTGTTTGGTTGTGGCTTGTCCACGTTGGGTAAAGTTGATTTAGTAAAACTTGATTGTGAAGGATCAGAATATGATATTCTTTATAATACTCCGAACACAATATTTGATAAAATTTCAATGCTTGCAATAGAAACTCATCAAGGGAATAATGAAAATGAAAATACTTATGCTTTATCAAAATATATCAAAGAGCTCAATTTCAAAATCAAAACTCAGGGTGATATTATCTGGGCATGGAAAAACGACCGCTAACAGCAAATCATAGCCCATAGCCGATTTAGGTTTATCAAGACAAATGAGTAGTAACATAAACATACAAGAAATCAACAAACATTCTGCAAGTGAACGGCTACGTGCCATTTTTGCAAACCCTTGTCATTCATTGTGGAAATCCGTTATCATTAAGAAACTCAGGCTGAAAAAATATTAATTACCTTTGGAGTTGTCAATTTGAAAAGTAATTATGACAAAGGAAAACGCAATAAAATTATTTCAAGACCACAGAGTTCGGGTACAATGGGATGATGAACAAGAGAAATGGTTCTTCTCAATTGTTGATATCGTTGGAATTTTATCCGAAAGTCCTAACCCAAGAAAATATTGGAGTGTGCTAAAAACCAGACTTAAAAAGGAAGGAAGTGAGTTGGCTGCAAATTGTAGTCAACTGAAAATGCAATCTACGGATGGGAAATTTTACAAAACAGATGTCGCTGATACCGAGCAACTTTTAAGACTAATACCATCCATTCCTTCACCAAAAGCAGAACCTTTTAAAATTTGGTTGGCTAAAGTAGGCTATAAGAGAATTGAAGAAACCGAAGACCCTGAAAAAGCTTTTGACGCTAACACAAACATCATGAAAAAATTAACATTGACTTCTCTGTTTTTACTCTTTTTCCTCATCCGGATATTTCCACAGGATGTCCCCGGCTGCACCGACCTCAGGGCAAACAATTATGACCCCGGTGCCAATGTGAATGACGGCTCGTGTACTTACGATCCTACTTTTTACAGCCCGCGGTTCAGGTACCTGCTGCCCAATGAGGTGAAAGAAACATCCGGGCTTCTGTTTTGGGACAATGATTTCTGGACCTTGAACGACAGCGGAAACGATCCCGTCATTTACCGGATAGATACAACAAGCGGAAACATCATACAGCGGATCACCGTTTTAAAAGCCAGCAACGTGGACTGGGAAACGATGGCGCAGGATGATGACAACATATATATCGGCGACGTGGGTAACAACAGCGGGAACCGCGATGACCTTGGGATTTATATTGTCGCCAAAGCCGCCATTCCGCAGTCAGGCGATGCGTCGGCAAACAGCAATCACATCACGTTTATTTATTCCGATTATCCGGGCGGGAAAATCAAAAGGGATGACAATAATTTCGACTGCGAAGCCCTGATCTGCATTGACGACTCCCTGTATTTGTTTTCAAAGGACTGGGGTGATCAGAAAACCAGACTATACCGGTTGCCGAAAACTCCGGGCGATTATACAGCAGAACTGATTTATACTTTTGATACCGATGGATTGGTTACCGGCGCCGATTACAACGAAGAAGCAAAAGAAGTTACTCTGATCGGCTACGCCAAAGATACCAAAATACCATTTTTCTGGCTGCTGTTCGGTTATCACGACAACCTGTTGTTTTCAGGCAATAAGCGGAGGATTGATTTAATCAGCATGATTTCCAACCAGTCGGAAGGCATTACCTATACTGAAGGGAAAAACGGAATTCTGTCATCAGAGGGTACTATTGTGAATACACAGAGCGCCAACAATTTTTCCACGGCGCAGTGGACCGATTCCATCGTGACAGGTGTTCAATACGGGCAGGCGAAAGTGTTTGATTTTACGCTGAGCCCCAACCCGGTAAGTAAATCCAAATTAACGGTTACCCTTCCCCGTTTACCGGCCGGTAATTACGAAGTTAAAATTTACGACAGTTCAGGCAAGATCATGCAGATTGAGCATTACAGGCTGGGCACAAAAAAAGACGGGCTTAAGATAAAGTTGAAAACAGGGCACCTGAAACCGGGCCTTTATTTTGTCAGGATGCAATCGGGTAAACAGATTTTGGAAAAGAAATTTATAAAACAGTAGATGGGCAAAAAAAAAACAGACCTCTTTGAGGGCGGCAGGAAACTGCCGGTGATGGAAGAGTTCTACACCTTGCAGGGAGAAGGTTTCCAGATGGGAAGGGCTGCCTATTTTGTGCGCATCGGGGGATGTGATGTGGGCTGCTCGTGGTGCGACACCAAAGAATCGTGGGACCTGAACAAATTTCCGCCTGTGGATGTGAAACCCATCATTGCAAGGGCTGCCGAAACCCCGGCAAAAACAGTTGTGGTTACCGGAGGGGAGCCCTCCCGCTACCCGCTGGACTACTTTACTGGCGGCCTGAAAGAAAAAGGTATCACAACCATGATTGAAACCTCCGGGGTTATGCCGCTTACCGGCCAATGGGACTGGATATGCCTTTCCCCTAAAAAACTTTCCCCTCCCCATCATTCCGTTTATTCAAAGGCTGACGAACTCAAAGTAATCATCCAAAACAGCGGTGACCTGAAATGGGCGGAAAAAAATGCCGGGCTGGTTTCTGAAGATTGCCTGCTCTTCCTTCAGCCCGAATGGAGCAAAACGGATGAAGTGATGAGCCAGCTCACAGACTATGTGATGCAACATCCACGTTGGCGTATCTCTTTGCAGGCACACAAATACATGAACATTCCTTAAACTGTAGCGGATGAAGACCGGCCTGGCCATATTTTTGATTTTTACTTTTTGCCTGATGCAGACGGAAGATTATGCACAGAACTTCCGAATATCTTCCAAAAACAAAAAGGCCGTAAAATATTACAAAGCGGCTGAAAATGCTTTCAGGCAAAGGGATTACAGGCAGGCGGAGGAAGACCTGGCAAAAGCCATCCGCAAAGACAAAAACATGATTGAAGCCTGGCTGTTGCTGGGCGATGTACATACCGAACTGGGGGGAAAGGAAAAAGCCATTTCCGATTTTCAAGAGGCCGTTTCCATTGATTCTGCATTTTTCCCGCGTGCTTATTTTTTTATCGCCAACCTGAGTTTTGAATCCGGTAATTATGCTACTTCAGCAAACTATTTCAGGCGTTACCTGGCTTTTAAAGATGAAGAAAGCCTTACGCGTGCCATTGCCCGGCAACGGCTGTCAAATGCTGTTTTTGCCGAAAATGCGGTTAGCCATCCTGTTTGTAAACCACCTGTAAATATTGATGGTGAGATAAATACTGAGGCGGAAGAATACATCAATTTTGTGGATGCAACGATTTCATCGCTGACTTTTACACGCAAAGCAAAAAAGCAGGTTTCGGAACAGGGGCAGATTTATTATAGCGAGAATTTTTACAGGTCATTAAACAAATCGGGAGCATGGCAAACCCCTGATCCCGTGGTTACCGCCTGGGCCGAAGGGCTGGATATGGGCGGTATGACACTGAGCATTGACGGGCGGAAGATGTTTTTTACCGGATGCAACTGGCCCGGGGGATTTGGAAGCTGCGATTTGTACGTAAGCGTTCGCCGGGGTCGTACCTGGCAGGTTCCCGTCAACCTGGGCCGGAATGTGAACACATCAGGCTGGGATTCGCAACCGGCGGTTTCATCGGATGGCAAGCGCCTGTTCTTTGCTTCCAAACGAAAGGGGGGCCACGGGGGGTCGGATATCTGGATGTCCGTGAAATTGCCGGACGGGAAATGGAGCCCTCCGGTCAACCTGGGCGACAGCATCAACACGCCGGGCAACGAAATGTCACCCTTCCTTCATGCCGATGGCAAAACCCTTTACTTTTCCTCCACCGGGAACAACGGCCTTGGCAAAGCCGATCTTTTTATTTCCAGAAAAGATGAAACGGGAAGATGGTCTAAGGCCCAAAATTTAGGTTATCCGATAAACTCCCGTTTTGATGAGATCAACATTTTCATCAGCCTCGACGGTTTAACGGCATGGATATCTTCAAACAGGGAAGGGGGGCTCGGGGGGTTCGATATTTATCGTTTTGAACTTCCCGCCGCAATCCGTCCGGGAAAAGTACTTTTTGTGAAAGGTATTGTTAAAGACAAAGAAACGGAAAAAAAACTCGCTGCAGAAGTTGACCTCACCAACCTGCTTTCTGGAACCCTTTCCGACAGTACCGTTTCGGATGCGCAGACAGGGGAATTTTTAATGGTGCTTCATCCCGGGACCAATTACGCTTTTAATATCTCGAAAACAGGTTATCTGCTGTATTCCGAAAATTTTAACCTGAACAGCACGGTCGTTACTCAATCAGTCGAAAAAGAATTTCTCCTTGAACGGCTGAAACCTGGGAAACGTATGATACTCAATAACATCTTTTTCGATTTTGACAGAGCTACATTAAAAGCTGCTTCGTTCTCAGAATTGAATAAAGTAGTTCAACTGCTGAATGCCAACCCTGGTATTTCCATTCAGATCAACGGTTATACAGACAACATCGGTACGGACAAGTACAATTTTGATTTGTCGCTCAGGCGGGCCAAAGCCGTGTATGATTACCTTGTTGTACAGGGAATTCCTTTCAATCGGTTATCTTATAAAGGATTTGGTGCCAGCCGGCCCGTTGCGGACAATCAAACCGAAAAGGGGAGGTCCAAAAACCGCAGAACGGAGATTGTGATCAGGTAGGGTTTTGCCCTGACCCGGCGGGTGGGCTTGCACCCGCCGGGTCGAAAAACCTGAAAAAGGCGTTGATTTCAATAGTATTTCATTCCATGGCATAGCAGCACTCCGAACCATCAATTTCCCCAAACACTTCAAATCTCAATCTTCAGTCCGTCGTAAGCCAGCCTGATAAAACCGGGAAGTCCTTTTTCCACTTCTTTGTGAAAACCCATCTGGTGGCTGATGTGTGTGAGGTAAGCCTTTTCGGGACGAAGGAACTCCAGAATCTGAACAGCTTCTTCCAGGTTGAAATGGGTAACATGTTTCTTTTTGCGCAATGCATTCAATACAATCACCTTGCAGTCAGTTAGTTTTATCAGGGTGGAAGCCGGCAGGTAATGCATATCTGTGATGTAGGCAAAATCCCCAATACGAAAGCCCAGTACCGGCATGTTAAAATGCAGCCCTTCCAGGGGTTGAACAGTGATACCGTGGGCATCGAATGGCTCGGAATCAATAGTATGTAACTCAATTAGCGGCACACCTGGATAACCGTATTCATCAAAAGCATAAAAAAAGTCACTTCTGATAATGGTTTGTGTGGCCTCGGATGCATAAACATCTATCGGCTTTTTGAGCACCCAGTTAAATGAACGCACATCATCCATACCGCCAATATGATCCTTGTGGTGGTGGGTTATGAAAAGGCCATCCAGGCGCATAACATCTTCCCTCAACATCTGTTGCCGGAAATCGGGACCCGAATCAATGACAAATACGCGTCCGCTGACCTCAATCATCACCGAAGACCGCAACCGCTTGTCGTACCGGCTGCCATGACGGCAAACACCGCATTGACAAGCAATAACAGGGACTCCTTGTGATGTGCCCGTACCGAGGAAAGTAATTTTCATGGAATAAATCCGAATATTTTTTCAAAAGTAATTTTAAATACCAAAGCTAAAAACGATTTCTTGTTAATTTTACACATTCGGAAAACAATAAAATTGCAGTGGCTTATTTTGATCAGTTAAAAAGAGATGTTCAGATGTATTTCGGGAAAAGGGGCGCCATTGGTGACCATAAACCCGGCGTGGTGAATGATTTGTCAAAACCACAGAACATTGTCATGTTTTTTTGTGTTGAAAGTAAAACCGAACTGGACGAGGTGAGAAAATTGGTCAGGAGTGTCCGTACCAAGTCGGAAAAAGTTAAGGCTTATGTATTCAGCCACGAGCAGGAACGGATTGACGTAATTACCAGCAAATCAATTATTTATTTTGACCTGAACGATTTTACCCTGTTTGGCAAAAAGAAAGATTATCTGCAGGAAGCCTTTGAAAAGGAAAACTTTGAGCTGATGATCAGTTTTCTCAATCAACCCGACCCGTTCTGTTACAAACTGGCTTCCCAGGTGAAGGCAGGGTTTAAAGTTGGCCCTGAACATCCCGGTTTAACCGGTATTTATGACCTGACCCTGGATTTCGATATTGGAAAAAAGGGATATCAGGAATTTTATGATTATACAAGACATTACCTTTCGGTTTTGAATATAAAAACACGGTGAGAACCGGCATACAGACAGGTTAAAAATTAGTAAAAGTATTTTTAAATGAAAACAAAAGGACAAAAAGTTTTTCTCAGGTTTGATGAAATAAAACACGATCAAGACAACAACTTGCTGGCATACATTTATCTGAAAAATAAAACTTTTTTAAATGCGCATTTATTAAAACTTGGCCTGGCCGAAGTGGATTTATCATATAATTTTAAAAATAAAGAACGGTTTATCAGTTATTTAAATACATGTAAGTAAAACAAAATCATTATAATTAATATAACAAATGAAAAAACACAGCATGGAAGGGCTTATCCGCGGAACCGGAGTGGCCATCATCACACCTTTTACGACAAGCGGGAGAATTGATTTCCGCTCGCTTGATTTATTGGTTGAAGATGTCATTGTGAACAAGGTGGACTTTATTGTTGCCCTGGGCACGACGGGTGAGGCCGTCACCCTTACAACAAAAGAAAAAGAAGAAGTAGTTGCTTTTATCAAAAAATCGGCCGGCGGCCGTGTGCCCATTGTGCTGGGCATCGGCGGCAACAACACCCGGTCGGTTGTGGAAACCATTAAAAGTACCGACTTTGACGGCATCTCAGCCATTCTTTCCGTAGCGCCTTATTACAACAAGCCCAACCAATCGGGTATGTACCGGCATTTCAGTGAAATTGCCAATGCCTGTCCCGTGGACATTATTCTTTATAATGTACCGGGCCGTACAAGCTCCAATATTGATGCCCAAACCATCATCAGCCTGGCCGGTGACCACTGGAACATTGTGGCCATAAAAGAGGCTTCCGGCAACATCAGCCAGGCCATGGACATCATCCGTAAACGCCCTGAAGGTTTTTCCGTATTATCAGGCGATGATGCCCTGACCTATCCGCTGATGGCTTTGGGGGCAGATGGCGTGATATCGGTGGTGGCCAATGTTTATCCGGCACTGTTCTCTGACATGGTGCGTCTGATACAAAAGAAAAAATATGACGAAGCCCTGGTAATTCATTATTCGCTCATTGACTTTATCAACCTTCTGTTTGCTGACGGCAACCCGGCAGGCATCAAAGCGGCACTATCCATTATTGGGATGTGTAAAAATGTTCTGAGGCTGCCCATGGTCAGGGTTGACCGGATTGTTTACCGGCAGTTGAAACAGTTTATCGAAAATTACGAGTTCCCGCTGTAAACCGGGGGAAGCTTTCATTTGAGGCAGTTTTGCGTGCGTGCCTGCTTATTTCGTGTCAATTTAATTTTACATTTTGCAAAACCATATCAGAACAATTAACTAATCAATGAAAAATATTTTATTACTGTTCAGTAGGGTTGATATACCGCAATAGGATTTTCCAGGAGTGCTTTTTCAATAGCATCCAGTATACCGTATCCTTGTTTGCGGGCAGTGGAGATGTAACTTCTGATTCGACAAAAGACTTCTGCCCCGTCTCGCCTGAGGCGAGGCCCGGATATTTTTTGCTTCAATTTTACCATCCGTATATCACGTTCGGCTAAGTTGTTGTCGAAGGGAACGTCTTTATTGTGAACAAATCGTAATATCTGCTCTCTGCGATCAATAAATGCTTCCAGCAAATTTAAGGGCTTCGGCTTTTTTATACGCCCTCGTTTTTTTATGACCGGAATGACTAATGGCGGTTCCTCTGTTATGCCTTGTTCAATAATCTGCTCGTATTGTTCTTCAATAAAGCGAATTGCTGTTGCACCCAATTTATTTTCTTGCTTCAGATTATTCGCTGACACCAGCAAGGTTATCATCTTGCTTGCCCACTCTCTCCCCATTTCTTCTTTTAAATATTTGAGATATCTCAATAAATGCGCATTACACAACGCATGTGTGCAGGCATAATTATCATAAGGTGCCCATCGGTCGTGAACACTGGTTCCTTTATAATGGGTTAAGATGCCGATGGCATCCATGCCTTCTTTGCCCCGTTTCTGCTGTATGCTGATGGGTATGACTGTCTGTTGAACTGCTGTGTATCCATTGGAGTTTGCCGCTACACCGCATTCCTGTTTCATCGTTGTGCAGCACCTTACTCTCTTGTAATGCTTTCTTAATTTGTTCTTCCGGCTTTTCCAGTTGCTCATACAAAAGTTCGTTGCTTCCTGTCAATACGCCATCACTGATGCTCACGCCAATAACATCTTCAAAAAATTCCTGCAAGCGCTCAAAGGGGACAAACTGGTATTGATTCAGATACACGGCTAACGATTTTATCCGCGTTCCATACTGTGCGTTCCCTTTTTCTTTACACTCCGCCTGATGAATAACTCCACAACAACACTGCCTGATTTCTACCTGATGTTCGGTTACTTCCATGAGTTTCCCGGGTAAGTCAAATACCTGCCTGCGCTCTATTCGTAAAACGGGCGCTTGTTCCAGGTCTCTGCCGCATTGGCACTGTCCTTTTACTTTGTGTCCTTTTTGTGCTCCCTGACTCTTTCCGCTTTTCTCCCGATTATTTTTTATCCCTTTCCTGTATCCATCACTGGAGGGCGGCTTGTGGCTGTTGCTGCTATTTTTATTTAATCGCTCCTGTAATGCTTTGTTCGCACTCTCTAATTTTTTTACCCGATCTTTTAACAATTCAATAGTTCGAAGTAATTCCTCATACACTTTCCTCGGTAATAAAATATGGTCTCTCTGTACTTTCATCGCAGTCAAAGTTCTGCAAACTTATAAACGCTTTTATCCTGGATATCTTTTTTTATTAAAAGGACAATGTTAATTACTTTTTTTACTTTTGGGGGTGAACAGTAACGTTTTTTGAAAATTAATTTTCCCCATCTATACACCTGATAACCAAAATTTTTATAACTTTCGAACAATTTAAAACCCAATAATTGTTCAAAAAACATGTACTGCTCTAAAAATTATCCTGTTTTGTTACATCGTCATCTCTTCCCGGTTCTTCTTTTATCAATTTTCTTTTTCAATCCATATCCCAAATTATTTTCCCAAAACTATCAGCATGATATAGA
>CAJVWU010000115.1 GCA_913009755.1 uncultured Bacteroidia bacterium | reverse complement strand
CGATAGATTTTAATAAGCTATATCATTATTGATGAAAAAAAACCTTAAAACTGAAGATAATATGACTTCTTTTATGAAAAAACCGTGACATAGATGAGTTTTTCAGTAGCTTGCGGATTTAAGGTATGTTAAAAGGAAAAAATGTTATTGTAATACTGATCCTGGTGTTTATTTCCCGGCTGGCTCCGGGCCAGGGGTGCAGCGATGCCGGTGCCTGTTCCATTGGTTCGCTGGACCATCAGGAGGGGGAGAAAGAAGCGCCGAAAATCAAATTGTCTTTTGAACAATCACTCGGATCAGGTGAAAAATTTATTTTCATCTCGCAAAGTTCCCTGACACTTGAACACCGCATTTTTAAAAACACTTCCTATATTGTCCGGGTTCCGTTTATTTTTATCTCAGGAAATCTGGGCAACTCAACCGGGATTGGCGATGTGATGATATCCGTTGTACAGCAGGTTCTTCAAACAGACCAATCACAACTGGGTTTTCTGGCAGGGACAAAGCTCCGGTCGAACAACTCCGATTTTTCATTTGGCGGCAATCCGTTGCCCATGGCTTACCAGACTAGTCTGGGGACATACGACATAATCGGAGGCGTGCAGTACATCTGGAAAACATGGAACTTTTACCTGGCCTATCAGCATCCTTTCGGAAGTAACCGGAATCAATACCTTAATTCTCCCAATGAGACCGATCCAAATAAACTCTATTACGAATCGGCTTATCTTAACAGGGGTGATGATATTGCCTTCCGGCTTCAGAAAAATTTCAAGTTAAAAAAAGAGCAGGCTTTGCAAACCGGTTTTCTTTCCATTTACCGAATACAGAAAAGCCAGATCATAAAAAATGATCAGAAAGTTATCCTGGATGGCACAAGCGGGTTAACCCTCAACCTTTACCTTACGTATATAAAAAAACTGAAAGGAAATGCGGTGCTGTACCTCACTGCCGCTGCCCCGGTAATTGACCGCACATACCGCGCAGACGGGCTGACAAGAAACTTTGTTATTAGTTTACGATTTACACAAATGTGGTAAACGATTTTGTTTACTTTCGCCGTTCAAATTTTTTAAACTAAACTTCTATTAAAATGAAAAAATTATTGTTCGTACTTGCCGGGATGATGCTCGGCACAACCCTTTTTTCACAAACTGTTGACGATTATATGGAAATACAACGCGCTGCTTTGAAAACCGAAAAGAAAGCCATTGTTGCCGATGCCATGCAATTTACTGATGCTGAAAGCAAAGCTTTTTGGCCGTTGTACAACGAATACAGCGAAAAAATGTACACATTGAACACCAAACGGTATCACCTGATCAAAGAATTCGCCGAGCATTTTGATACCATGTCGGATGAAAAAGCACTTGAAATAACAGGAAATGTATTGAAAAATAATCAGGAATTACTGAACCTGAAAAAACAATATTTCAAAAAATTTCAGAAAATCCTGAGTGGCAAACAAGTATTGCGTTATTTCCAGGTTGAAAACAAGATCAAAGCGTTGGTTGATGCCCAGCTGGCAAGTGAAATACCTTTGTTGGAGAATAAATAAAAAAGCTTTTTGAAAATGCAAACCCCGGTCCTCTGTAAAAAGAAACCGGGGTTTGGTTTTTTATCCGGGGTCATCCACAAAGGCAATTCCCGATCCCCTGTCCTTTCAGTTCAGACGGGTTTCCAACAGGGCAGGCCTCATCTTCAATATCGGCGGCGTACTGATGTTTGTGTCCTTTTTGTTGCCATCTTCCATCCCGGGAATTTTATTTTCAAATCCTTCAATTAAGTTATTGGGCCCGGGAGTCATTTTCCATAGATTATTTTTTGGAACATGACCAAACTGTTTTCAGTATGGATATGATTCCGCGAACAACACGCGGCCAGGCAATGGATATCTTATCTTCGATGGCCACCATTGCGGGTTACAAAGCCGTTCTGGATGCCGCCATGAAGTTGCCCAACTTTTTCCCCATGTTTATGACTGCTGCAGGTACGATCAGGCCTGCCAAAGTACTGATCCTCGGCGCAGGTGTGGCCGGATTGCAGGCCATTGCCACTTCCCGGAAACTCGGTGCCGTAGTTGAGGTTTTTGATGTGCGGTCGGCCGTAAAAGAACAGGTGGAAAGCCTGGGAGGGAAATTTGTGGAGGTGGAAGGGGCCAAAGAAGATGAAGCAGCAGGCGGTAATTGCGAACTGACGGAAAACAACAAAACAGTGGTAAAAGAAGGGGTGACCCTGGTGGGGAAATCAAATTACCCGTCAGATATGCCAAACGATGCCAGCCGGATGTATGGGAATAATCTGGTAAACTTTCTAAAGTTACTCATTGACAATGAGGGTGGGCTGAAACTTGATTTTGAGGATGAAATCGTCAAAGGAACATGTATGATTAACGAAAAAAAGATCATGAGTGACTGGCTGAAAAAGTTTTATGGATAATCTTTCTTGGATTGGAAGTGATCTCCAATGTGCCATCGGTTTTGCACACACCACTTATGTCGGGGGCCAACGCCATCAGCGGTGTCATCATCATCGGGGGGATCATCCTTTTGGAAAGTACCGACCTGTCAACCTTCAGCCTGAATATGGTGCTCGGGATTATCGCTGTGATATTTGCCACTTTAAACGTGGTGGGTGGTTTTGTTGTTACCGACAGGATGTTGGAAATGTTTAAGAAAAAGAAGAAAAAACAGTCATGAACACAACATTGCAAGATTTAGGTGTGACAAGCGGAGATGTTTACTTGTTGATCAGTTATTTAATTACCGCCGTATTTTTTGTACTCGGCCTCAAACTGATGAGCCATCCGGAGACGGCCCGAAAAGGTAATTTTTGGGCTGCCGGTGGTATGGGGCTGGCAATGGTGGCCACTTTGTTTTTATACAGGACCCCGGAGGAGCATGCAATCCCTGCTATCAATGTCATGGTTATTCTGGCGGCCATAGCCGTTGGGGGTGTTTTGGGGGCGGTCATTGCCAGAAAGGTGACAATGACGGCCATGCCGCAACTGGTTTCCTTTTTCAATAGGGGGTGGGGCTTCGGCGCTGGTTGCCCTGATGGAATATTCCAACCCGGCCAACGAATCGGCAGTTGTTACCTTGCTCGGGCTGGTTATCGGCGCCATTGCTTTCAGCGGCAGCATGATATGGTGACCGGGGCCAGGCTTTCCTATGTTCTGCTTGCGCTGGCACTGATCTACGGCATCATGTTCGTGATGCCTATCGGCGGGGCTGATATGCCTTATACCAAACTGGTGGAAATGGATGACATTAATCCGGATATGCCCAATACGGATGTAACCATTGTAGTAGGGGCCAATGATGTGGTGAATCCCGCTGCGCTGGATGACCCTTCCAGCCCGATTTACGGAATGCCCATCATTCATGCCCATGAATCCAAAAACATTATCGTAATGAAACGTGGCATGGGTAAAGGATATGCCGGCATTGAAAATTCCCTCTTTTTTAATGACAAAACCCGTATGCTTTTTGGCAATGCAAAAGACACTTTGCGAAAATTGGTGAGTGAGATCAAAGAGTTGTAAAGTTGCCTTTATTTTTCTCCGGTTTTGGTTTGATATTGCTCCCGTTGTTGGTGTCCCCACCAACAACATCGTTTAATTAGTAGGAGAAAGCAGTTACTAATGATGCAATCCATTTCATTTCAGAAATCAGAACATGAAAAAAACAGGTTATTTCAGTGATTAGTTATATTTTTGTACCTGGATATCAAAAACCAAATTATGACGACCCCACACATTCCCAGGACGCGGTACAAACTGCAATCCATTGCTTCGGGAAAAATTTTTGAAGATACAGGCTGGCTGCTGGATGCCCCGGGAGAGAAAAAACCTACACTGATCAGGGCGATTTATGAAAACAAACGATTGCAGTTGAAAGGCCCTGAATACGGGTTTTACATTTTTGCCGACTGGCTTCCCATTCAACGTACACTGAAAGGGTCAGGTGCCCCGGTGACTTACAAAAGTGAAGGGTTGGCAAAAAAATTTGGTTTGACTAACCTATGGATCACTTTTAGCGGTTACTGGCCTGAAAAGGGTGCCGAAATGAAAACCTGTTCATTCAAAGAAACGGAAGCCTATTCGGTTTGTGCCCGGATGGATGATGACTGGGACAAAGTGCTGGTGGTGGCTTCTGCCGGTAATACTGCCCGCTCGTTTGCCAGGGTATGTTCAGACAACAAGATTCCATTGTTGCTTTCGGTCCCGGAGGACAATATTAATGTTTTATGGTTTGATGAGCCTATTGACGATTGTGTAAAGTTGATCGTCAGCCGCTCGGGAAGCGATTATTTTGATGCCATTCATTTGTCTAACCTGGCTTGCCGTTCAGCGCATTTTATACCTGAAGGCGGTGCGAAAAATGTTGCAAGACGCGATGGTATGGGGACAACGGTATTGTCAGCCGTTACTACCATCGGCGAAATACCGGAATATTATTTTCAGGCCATTGGCAGCGGGACCGGTGCCATTGCTGCCTGGGAAGCCAACTTGCGGTTGATAGGGGATGGCCGGTTTGGAAACCGGAAAATGAAATTGATGGTTTCTCAAAATGAACC
Organism: uncultured Bacteroidia bacterium; assembly: GCA_913009755.1. GTDB lineage: Bacteria > Bacteroidota > Bacteroidia > Bacteroidales > F082 > JAADID01. The sequence goes on along the minus strand of CAJVWU010000115.1, from coordinate 4,749 downwards.
GTTTAATCCTATTTATGATGCATGGAAAGCCGATTCGCGGGCAATGCTCCCCTTGGATGATGAACTGGCAAGGAAACAGGTTGAAGAGATTGATGCCAAAGTTTTATCGAACAGAAAACCCCCGTATCCGCTGACGGGAGGATTGTATGATGCACTGAAGGATACGGACGGGCACGTTATATTGGCAAATAATAAACAGGCAAAAATAGCGAACCGCTTATTCCTTGAAACTGAAGGCAATGACCTTCATCCTGCTGCTGCGGTGGCTTTAGCCTCGTTGATCAATGTCGTAAATGAAGGTGATATTGAGAAGGATGCACTCATTATGCTGAATATAACCGGTGGCGGTGAAGAAAAGTTTAAAAAGGAAAAAGAACTGCACTACCTCAAACCTTCTTTGGTATTTGATATTGACCCTGACCCTGAAGAAGTCAAGGAAAGGCTGGAAAAATTGTTTTTTTAAAAACAATTGTTACCTGCTTCAGGGATACTTGAAGCACAGGTATCGGCGACTAAAGTCTCCGGAACAGTGAGAAACAAAAAAGCCACAGGGTTTCCCTGTGGCCTTTAACTTTTCAACAGAATAAGACCCGTTATTTTATCTCACTGAAATATTTCATAAACTGAACCCTCTCAAAAGTTTCCGGGTTTTGTGATGAGGCCTGGCTCAAACGGCCACGGAACTGGTCAATATAGTTGAATCCATGATCGTCCATCCAGTCGTTTACGAAATTCAGCATCGTTGAAATGTATCCGGGGCCATGCTTGTAAATGGCAGACGTAACCTGTGTTACGGTGGCACCGGCAAGCAACTGTTTGATTACCGCTTCGCCGTCATGAATTCCGGTTGAAGCAGCAAGGCTCATTTTTACGCGGTTGGCCATGATGGCAATCCAGCGAAGCGTATTGGCCATCTCATTGGCGTGTGACAACCTTTCGGCTGATGTAACTTTTATGGCGTTGATATCAATATCGGGGCTGGCAAAGCGGTTGAACATCACCACACCGTCTGCACCATATTTTTCCAGGTTCAGGATCACACTGCCCAGGTTGGCAAAATAGGGGGATATCTTGACCGAAACAGGAATATTGACAACAGATTTTATCTTCTTCAGGACATTATAATAGGTCTCTTCATTGTCAGTACAGCTTTTTTCAAAGTTAAACGGCATCACAAAGATGTTCAACTCAAGGGCATCGGCACCAGCACCTTCAATTTGTTTGGCAAACGATATCCATTCAAGGCTCGACACGGCATTGATGCTGGCAATTACCGGGATATGGATTTTGTTTTTGACTTCCCTGATCATTTCAAGATAACCACCAAGCTCTTTTTCTTTAATATGCACATCAATATAATCAAGGGTCTCCGAGTATTCGGTATAAAGTAATCCGTCTTCTTCGGCTTTTTTCATCCGGTAATCAGCCTCAAGCATGATCTGTTCTTCAAAGATGGATTTAAGCACGATGGCACCGGCGCCGTTTTGCGCCAGTTCAACAATTTCTTTCACCGAACCGGTTAATCCCGAGCTTCCGACAACAATGGGGTTGCTCAACGAGAAACCAAGATATTTTGTATTTAATTCTGCCATTTTTTGAAATTAGAAATTAGATTTTAGGATTTATTTGAATTCATATTCATGATTTCGGAACGAAAATAATGTTTACATTCATCTACAGAGAAAAATTAACATTAATTCGCTGTTATTTTTTCCTGAATGTATTTGTGCATTCCGGCTGCTGCTTTACGTCCGTCTCCCATTGCAAGAATAACGGTTGCGCCGCCCCTGACAATATCACCACCGGCAAAAATCTCAGGTACGGATGACTGCATCGTATCGGGATTAACAACAATAGTGCCCCAATCTGTAACCTTCAGGTTTTTCAAGGCTTTGGGGATAAGTGGATTGGGAGAAACGCCAACACTGACCACTACGGTATCCGCATCCACGATAAACTCTGAGCTTTCAATAGGAATCGGCCTTCTCCTGCCCGAAGCATCGGGTTCGCCCAGTTCCATCTTTTGTACTTTCATCTGTTTAACCCTGCCCTTTTCATCACCATAATATTCGGTGGGACTGTGCAGGTTCATAAAGATAATCCCTTCTTCTTTTGCATGTTTAATCTCTTCGTTTCTGGCAGGCATTTCAGTTTCCGAACGGCGGTAGATGATCATTGCTTTTTCGGCACCGAGACGTTTGGCCGTCCGCACCGAATCCATGGCTGTATTGCCACCGCCAATCACGGCAACATGTTTTCCGCTGATTACAGGCGTGTCGTATTCGTCATTTGATGCATGCATCAGGTTGATCCGCGTAAGGTATTCATTGGATGAAAATATCCCGTTCAGGTTTTCTCCGGGGATGTCCATGAACCGTGGCAAACCGGCGCCACTCCCGACGAAAAAAGCCTGAAAACCTTCTGCTTTCAGATCGTCAAATGAGGCGGTTTTGCCAACGATGAAGTTGGTATGGAATTTAATCCCCATTTGTCGCATGGTTTCAATTTCAATATCCACCAGTTCGTTGGGGAGCCTGAATTCGGGAATGCCATATTTCAACACGCCGCCAACTTCATGAAGGGCTTCAAAAACAGTCACATCATAACCGTATTTTGCCAGGTCGCCGGCAGCCGCAAGGCCCGATGGCCCCGAGCCGACAACCCCCACTTTGATCTTGTTGTGCTTCTCTGTTTTGGGGATGGACATTTTACCGCTGTTGCGTTCCCAGTCGGCGGCAAAACGTTCAAGATGGCCAATGGCGATGGGTGACTTTTTTAGTTTTTGTGTGTAAAAACAGCTCAATTCGCATTGTTTTTCCTGAGGGCAAACACGTCCGCAGACAGCCGGAAGGGCATTGGTTTCTTTCAATGTAACAGCAGCACCCAAAAAATCTTTTGTTTCTATTTTTTTAATGAATTTAGGAATATTGATCCCGACGGGGCAACCCGAAATGCATGTCGGGTCGGGGCAGTCAAGGCACCGGTGCGATTCAACAATGGCCATCTCAGGCGTAAGGCCTTTGTTTACCTCTATAATGTTTTTATTCCTGACGTTCGGGTCTTCTTCAAGCATCTTAACCCTTTCAAGGCTTGTGCGCTCTTTGGCTTTCATGCTTTTTCGGAGTTCTGCCCGCCATTCCTGGCTTCTTTCAGCTTTTAAATAGTCTGCTATATTTTCCATTTCTTTTATGCTTCAACAGTTTGCAAATACTTTTGGTAGGCTTCAAATTCCTGGTCTTTATAAGCACCAAGCCGGGTCAGCATTTCATCAAAGTCAACCTGGTGGGCATCAAATTCAGGCCCGTCAACACAAACAAATCTTGTTTTGCCGCCTACACTTACCCGGCAGGCACCACACATGCCCGTGCCGTCCACCATAATGGTGTTCAGGCTGGCCATGGTTGGAATGTTGTATTTTTTGGTGGTCAACGAAGCAAACTTCATCATAATGGCAGGGCCGATGGTGAAGCACAGGTCCACTTTTTCCCGGTGGATCACTTCTTCCATCCCGGCTGTTACCAGTCCTTGTTTTCCGTAAGAACCGTCATCGGTCATAACGATCACTTCATCGGATATCCCGCGCATTTGGTCTTCAAGGATGATGAGGTCTTTGCTTCGTGCCGCCAGGATGGTAATGACCCTGTTACCGGCCTTTTTCAGCCCGTCAACTATCGGAAGCATCGGGGCTACGCCTACGCCTCCCCCGGCACACAAAACGGTTCCCACTTTTTCAATATGGGTTGCCTGCCCCAGGGGGCCGACAACATCCATTATTTCGTCACCTGTGTTTAGCTTGGAAAGCTTGGCGGACGTTACGCCGACTTTTTGAACCACCAACGTAATGGTGCCCTTTTTTTCATCTGCCCAGGCAATGGTAAGAGGAATTCTTTCTCCTTTCGCATCAATCCGTATGATCACAAAGTGGCCCGGCTTGCGTGATTTTGCAATTTCAGGCGCTTCCAGAACGATCTTTACCACGTTTTTTGAAAAAAATTCTTTTTCAAGTATTTTGCTCATTTTATTTGTCTGAAATAGTTCCTTGTTAAAATTTAGGCTGGCAAAATTAGGAAATTATACAGCCCTTAAACATTTAACCTTAAAGCGGTTATTATATATACAGAAAATCAATATATTAACTTTCTAATTTATACTAAGTCTAACAGGGAAACAACAGTTCACTTTGCTTTGGCAGGCGGGTATGTTGCCATGAAACCGTGGTTTGTCAGGAGTTAAGCGTGTAAGAGTTAAGGGTTATGAAGTTAGATGTTATGATTCGTGAGATTTTAAAAAGGTGCTTCCCTGTAAAAGATTCTACCAGGTGCTTTGCACTCTGGAAGGTCGTCTTTTTAAATCCAAAATCTCAAATCAAAAATCCAAACATCCTATCTCACCAGCGTTACATTTCCTGCCACACTTTGCGGTTCGTTGCCGGTGGAAGTGGCCGTGTAAACGATCTTGTAAACGTAAGTCCCCTGCTCCACGGGTTTTCCTTTGAAAGTGCCGTCCCAGCCGGTGTTGATGTCGGCGGTTTCGAAAATGAGCTGCCCCCAGCGGTTGTAAATGAACAGCCGGTAGGTTTTCACAAAGTCATAGCGCTGCACGGGTTTGAACTCGTCGTTCAACCCGTCGCCGTTGGGCGTGAAGGCGTTGGGCAGGTAAAATGATTGTCCGCTCCAAAGCACCATGACCGTGTCTGCCGATTGGCAACTTTCTGTTGAAGTGACCGTTACCCAATACTGCCCTTCGTCG
>CAJVWU010000114.1 GCA_913009755.1 uncultured Bacteroidia bacterium | reverse complement strand
TTATCACCGTTAGTTTATTTAACAGCACTAAAATAGGTGATGAGATTTACCGGTCAAATACTGTGTAAAGAACTTTTGCACAGTTATTTGCCGGTTTTGTTAATAACTATCTTGCGGATTTAAGGAACATACATAAAACACAAAATACTTTATGATGAAAAACATTGATAATTATGATTTTTCGGGGAAAAAGGTCATTATCCGCGTTGATTTTAACGTTCCTTTAAACGATAAATACGAAATTACCGACGACACCCGCATCCGGGCGGCCATACCCACCATTCAGAAAATTCGTGAGAAAGGTGGCGCTATCATTCTGATGTCGCACCTCGGCAGGCCGAAGAACGGGCCGGAAGAAAAATTCTCGTTGAAACACATTTTGAAAGACTTGTCTGAAAAACTGGGTGTTAACGTACAGTTTGCCAACGACTGTATCGGGGAACAGGCCCGCACAATGGCAGCCCGTTTGAAACCCGGCGAAGTGCTGCTGCTTGAGAACCTCCGCTTTCACAAAGAAGAAACACAAGGCGATGAAGCCTTTGCCAAAAAGCTGGCTGCCCTGGCCGATGTTTATGTGAACGATGCCTTCGGGACGGCCCACCGGGCACATGCCTCCACAACCGTCATTGCCAGATTTTTTCCTGAAGACAAGATGTTCGGCTACGTGATGGAAAACGAACTGAAAAGCATCAACAAAGTGCTTGTGGACAACGAAAAACCGTTTACGGCAGTGCTGGGCGGGGCCAAGGTCTCGGGCAAAATAGAGATCATCAACCATTTGCTTGACAAGGTGGATAACCTTCTTATAGGCGGCGGGATGATGTTCACCTTCATCAAAGCCCGGGGCGGACAGGTGGGAAACTCACTGGTGGAAGACGATTTGCTGGAAACGGCAAAAGCGGCCATGAAAAAAGCGGGTGAAATGGATGTAAACATCTATATCCCCACGGATACTGTGGCTGCCGACAAGTTTGATAATAACGCCAATACCGTGGTTTGCAAAGCCGGCGAAATCCCTGACGGATGGATGGGGCTCGACATCGGGCCGGAAACCATTAATACTTTCAGAGAGATGATCCATAACTCGGCTACCATCCTCTGGAACGGGCCGATGGGTGTTTTTGAAATGGACAACTTCGCCAAAGGCACCATCGAGATTGCCAAAGCCATTGCCGGTGCCACGGCCAAAGGGGCCTTCTCGCTGGTGGGCGGCGGCGACAGTGTGGCGGCGGTGAACAAATACAACCTGGCAGACAAAGTCAGCTACGTTTCCACCGGTGGCGGCGCCATGCTGGAATACATCGAAGGGAAAACCCTGCCGGGGGTGGCGGCAATTAATCAGTCAGTTTAAAAGCAATTACTGCCGTCTTTAATTGCTTATTTTTAATCGCTAATTTAAGAGGGTTTGTAAAATTGATCAATCTTGTTTAACTTTGAAACATGGAAAATCAAATAATGTTTCAAAAACTGTTTTTTGATCAGATAAAAAAAAAATTACCTGCAAATATTGCTGTGGTTCAGGAAATAGCTGAAATTTTAAATATTAGCAAAGACAGTGCATATCGCAGAATAAATGTCAATAAGCAGCTTACATTTAATGAATTACATAAATTAAGTAAGGCTTTTAACATTTCCGTTGACCATATCTTTCTTAATAGACAATCGGATAATCTCATTTTCCAAAACCGGATTATTAAACCCGACAACAAATCATTTGAAAACTGGCTGAATGCAATTGCCAGTGACCTGAAAATGATGGCGGGGGTAAAGGAAAAACAAATTATTTACTCAGCAAAAGACCCGCCAATATGGCATCACTGGAATTTTCCTGATATTGCCGCTTTTAAGGTCTTCTTCTGGAAAAAAACAATTTTGCAAATCCCCGAATATGCAAACAAAAAGTTCTCATTTGACGAATATGACACTCGAATCCATGAAATAGGTCATAACATTCTGAGATACTCAACGAAGATACCGACAGTAGAAATATGGAATGAAGACACCTTTAATATTCTGCTTAAACAAATTGAATATTATTGGGTTTCAGGATTTTTTCGTTTCGGGGATGATGTTTTTCGTCTTTACAACAGTCTTGTGAACTGGGCCGGGCACATACAAAAGCAGGCTGAATTGGGGTTTAAATTCATTTACGGAAGCAAACCCGAAGGGCTTGAAAACACGTATAAACTCTACGAAAATGAAATTGTGCTGAACGATAATTCGATACTTACGAATGTAAATGAAAGAAAAATATACTATCTGACTTATAATACATTGAATTTATTAATATCCACTGACCCTGGGTTTATTGAGCACATCAATATCTTTTTCAATATGCTAATCAGTAAGTCTATGCTAATCAGCAGTTCCGCATCTAAAGAAAGAAACCGGTTTTTTAACAAACTGACAGGAAATATCAACCTGTTTAAAAGGAAACTAAACCAAATCTAATCAAAATATATTGCATTCAATTATTATTTTCTGATTTATTTTTCTTGTTTTACGCTATTTGATAAATTATTTATTGCACTAATTGCAAAAAATGATCTAAATGAGTTTTAATCCTGATTTTTTGCAGTAGATATAACTTCCGTTGCTAAAATTATTGATTTTCTGCGAAAACAAGCAAGGTTGTTTGTGAAAACCCTTTTCAATATTGTTTGCATCTTATTATTTTTGATTTTCTTTTAAAGACATATACGTAATAAATTAATAACCGTTAACCAACAAAAAAGACCATGAAAAAACAAAGAATCCATGCTGCCCTCGCCGCAGCCGTACTTTTCACCCTTGCTGTAATAGTGGTGGTGAGTTGTCAGAAAGAGCCCGACATCCGTCAATCAAATGCAAACAACCCGGATGACCAATCACAGTTGATTGTGGAACACATTAAATCATTTAAAAAGAAAATGGAAATGTACAGGGACAACCCGGGATTGAAAAGCGGGGAACTTTTCACGGCCGACAGCGCCGTGTGGGAACTGGAATCCCAGTTGAACTTTAATTATTGTTACAACAACATTGATATCATTGAGAAAGAGGTGGCAACATTTGATATTATTATGCCTTTGAACACCGAAAGTAAAATATCCTTTGATGACCTGGTTGACCTCTACTATGATATTATCATTGACAGTATTCAGGAAAAAATGTTACAGATCAACTACCCCAATATGAAGCTACTTGTTGTTGACCTGCAACAAACAGGGACAACCGGTGAAGGGGATGCCATCATTAGTGTAGGTTCCCTCATTGGTAATGAGCAAAATGTTTTATTGTCTGACGGCAGATGGTGGTATGGCGAAAATTACGGTATGTGCAACGGCAGCCATGCACCCGAAGATGCGGCAACCCAACTGGATGCACAGGTAACCGAGGCCATGCTGACCGAACCGCCGGAAGGTTGCAGGTGGGTATTTACAAGCATTGTTGACACTACGATTTTTCCACAACAGGATACACTGGACGATACCCCTGACAATTACCTCGATTATAAAATTTTCTTTGCAACAACAGCAGGCGGGCTTACCATTGATGATGAGGTCAAATGCCTTTCACAATATGAAATGAACACCTACAAAGGGTATTATATTGATTATGCCCAGGATTTTGAGGCAGTGACCGGTAAAAAATTTAGTCACTGTTTAATCATGGGTAACTCATACTATCCTCCATACCATATCCAGCATGATTATACCCTGTTTGCGGGATACCGCTCCCTTGTATGCGGGACAAGTGTTGAAGACATTTCAGTAGAATAATCTTTTTAATAATAATAGGTTACACAAATCATAAAATGATGAAATACCGGATTAAAACGTTTCTCCTGACTATTTTTTCATTCCTTTCCATTGGATTGGTTGCCCAGGAAACTACTTTTGAGATCAATATTGCCGATGACAGTTTAAGTATATCGCCTACTAATTTTCTTAGACAAAAAAACGGCGGATGCATCGGATTGGTCAAAAAAGCACCCTTATACAAACCTACTGAAGAAACTTATTATACATGCTATTTGTACCGTATAAGCGAAACGGGTGATACGGCAAGTTTTGAATTCAGCAAAACAGACACGATAACAGATTATTACAACATGATACGGGTTGATCTGGGCGAGCCCGGCTATATGTTGTCCGGGTTGGGCAGGGCATTGGACAACAGCGATATTTTTACGGTGTTCACCCGGCTTGATACCTCCCTGAACATCATCTGGGAAAAGATATACAGGTTTGATTACTTTTATTCTGCCTGGTCCATGCGGATGCTACAGTTGAAAGACAGTTCTTTCCTTTATTATTGTTCACCGCGTCTCAACATAAATATGTTTCTGTTTAAGCTATCATACAATGGCGACAGCGTGGCTTACCGTGCTTATGAAGGGATAAATGCAGGATGGGCACAAAGCATCACCTATAATCCCGATTCCACGGCATATTGGTTACATAACCGGTTTGGACGTTACCAGGGGGTAAGGACCAGCACGTGTATTATAGCCAATGAAGAACTGGAACAAACGGGGGTTTATTTATATGAAGAATACTATCAGCCGCCTTTTACCTCAAAACTGATGCCCGACGGTACATTAATTACTGCAGGGTACTCCATTATCATTGTATCTGACAATGTTATTGAAAAATACATTACGGTCATTAAATACGATTCATTGTTCAACAAACTGTATTTGAGGAACCTTACCAACCCTGACACTAACTCACGGGGGGGAGATGTAATCGCTGTTGATTATTATTACCCCTCTTGTATTTATGTTGCAGGTACCCATAACTTACAAGGATTGTCAGGGCATGAACCAAGTTGGTTTTATGTGGCAAAGATGGACGATACCCTGGGGATTGATTTTGAAAAATACATCGGCGGGGATGATTATTACTGGCTGATGTCGGTTGTGGCTACCAAAGACGGCGGGGTATTGCTGGCCGGATTGCGTGCTAAAGTTGGCGCTCCTGACTATCACCACGACGGGTACATCATCAAGCTGGATTCAACAGGATGTATTACCAACATTTCATCAAACAGCACAATTCAAATCAAAGAGGCATTGGTTTACCCCAATCCCGGCAAAGAAAAGCTGATGGTACGCACCGCTCTGAAAAACTGTGTGATCCGTCTTTACGATATGAAAGGCATAGTGGTATTGACACAACCGCTTGACAGGCACATTACCGAAATCAATACCCGGCAGTTAACACCGGGAACGTATGTTTATGTTATTGAGCAAAACAACAGGGTTGTTGATAACGGAAAATGGATAAAACAATAATGATATTAACCTTAAAAAAAAAGAACATGAAAAAATTATTACTTTTCACGGCAATCTTCCTCTTTTCTTATGTTGAAATTGTTGCTCAGCCATGTACCGGTTGCGGAGGGACCACAAACACGGGAGGCAACTCAAGTGCTATAGGAACTAATACCGTTTCCACCGGTAATTCTTCATTTGCGTCAGGATTTGGATCGGAAGCGACGGCAGGGTTTGCCACAGCAATGGGATTTTATGCAAAAGCAACCTACACAAAAGGCATTGCATTGGGAAGTGCAGTTAAAGCTTCTGGGGATAAATCTGTTGTGATAGGTTCGGGCGAGTGGAATGCAGATATATATTTGGAAAACAACATACCACGAAGTTTGATGATAGGATTCAGGAGTAAATACCCTACTTTATTTGTCAGCGAATCGCCGCAATCAGCCTGGTACGACAAAACCGGCCGCGTAGGCATAGGAAACATTACCCAACCCGAAGCCAAGCTGCACATAAAGGCAGATGCCGGGGAAGCAGCTACTGTTTTCATACAGCCCAATTCGTGGAGCGGAACAGAACAGGCCAATATATGGCTGGGCAACAGCGGGCATGGGATTACTGCAAGTTTCCGGGACGGATTGCTTTTTCACACACAGAAGAACTACCTTTTTAATGATGGCAACGTGGGCATCGGCACAGGCGAAGTGCCTCCCGAGACAAAACTCGATGTGGCGGGCACGGTTAAAATGGCGGGCATGCGGTTGAACCAGGGAGCGCAAGCGGGTTTTGTGTTGACCTGTAGTGATATCAACGGCCAGGCGCAATGGAAAGACCCTACCGCGGTCATCCCGCAAACATGGGTAAAAACGGAGGATGATGATATATATTACGACAAAGGCAGGGTAAGCATTAATACAGCCGTTACGCCAACGGCAAGAGACATGTTTCTTACCGTAAAAGGTAACCAGATAATTTACGGCCCTAATGCCGGACTCTTTTTCGGTGACGACGAGAACTCGATCTCCGGCTATGGAAAATATGGCATCGAACACCAAAACGGCGGGCTGAATTTTTGGATACCGTGGCAGGGAATCAGGGGTAAAGAGGACAGGTTTATGAACTACGTGCTGTTTTTGAAAGACGACGGCAAGGTGGGTATCGGCACGGAAGACCCGAAAAAGAAGCTGGATGTAAACGGAACCGTATTGTTCCATAACAATGACGATCAATATTTATCCGTGGGAAACCGGCAAGTGGTTTTTGGCTCCGAAAATTTTGATGTTAACACCTTTGTTAACGGAAAAATATGGGCCAATGAAATAGAAGTAACTACCGACAGGTGGTCCGATTACGTTTTCGAAGATGATTATCTGCTCATTCCCATAAAGGAAGTGGAGACTTTCATCAAAGCAAACAAGCATCTTCCAGGTGTTCCTTCCGAAAAAGAAGTTATAAAAGAAGGGGTTAATCTGGGTGATATGGATGCCGTATTGTTAAAAAAGATTGAAGAACTAACGCTGTATGTAATTGAGCAGGAAAATAATATATCAATTTTAAAGAACGAAATAAAATTACTTAAAAAGAAAATCAAATGAAACATGTATTGTTTATTAGTTTTTTTCTTGCTGTTTATATAACCAGTGTTAACGGTCAATGTCACGATTTCCGTATTCTTGATTTTTCAAGTGGAAAAGGATTAACGAACAGGATGACCGAGATAGACTTTGTTAATGGAAAATTAAAAAAAAGCAAATTATACTTTGGCAAAGAAATGAATATTGATGAAATAAAAAATACAGAAATTAAAAATTTTGTAAATCGCTTTTTTAAAAATACCGAACCGACTTCTACATTTTCATTAGAGCAATATTTTTATCTAATTCAAAATGGGGGATATAGTGAGAGGGGGGATGCATTTAACCAGTTAATGATGCATAATTATCAGGATACTGTTTTTTACTTTTTAAAATCATATATTATTTCCGGAAAGTCATCATCAAGAAAAATAGGTTATATTAAAAAGTTGAGATTTTTTAATGATAATAAAAGTGTTCCCGTATTGGAAAAAGCATGTAATGATTCCTGCGTTTATGTTCGCCTCGAAGCGGGATTAGAGCTTTCTTACAGGGATGAAAAGAAGATTAGTTATAAAACATTAAAGGATATTTGGGATAAAAACATAATCAATATCAATCTTGACAGGTTTCCCTATTTTACGGTAGGAATGCGAAATATTGCCACTCCCGAAGCATTAGACTTCCTTTATATGCTCTCAGCATAAAAACCTTTATTGTGCACTTGATGCTTCGATATGCTTATTACAACTAAAAATGAAATATGAAGGAATGGCCGGCCTTGAATACGTTATAAATGGCGGTAATATTAGATTAATTAAAAGTGCCGTTTATTCAATGCTGGAATATTTTACAAAAGAAGATGTAATAAATCATTTGAATAGTTTGCTTCAATCTGAAAACAAAAGCATTGTTGATTTTGCGCAATCAATGTTAAATTCAATAAACAAATAATATGAAAAAAATTGGTTTTATATACGTATTGCTGATATTTACAGTAGAAGTTGCTTTCAGTCAAAAAAATATTCATGAAGCATATATGGGTAAAAAAGTAAATTGGAAAAATTATATTTCCGAAAATCATCCTTTACGTAATGTTAACTGCTCAACAGGAGAATTAAGTGTAATACCTTTTAACCAAGGTGATACAACTCAGCCGCTTAAAATCATTAACCCGGATAACGAGGTCCAGTTTCATGTCCAGGGCGTAATCAATTTAATTGTTCGCCAGCATGAAGTGCGGATTTGTGACAAGTGGGATTCGGAAGCTGTCGGATTGAAAGTAAACGGTAAAATCTGGTCGCATGAGGTGGAAGTAAAACTGACCAATTGGTCGGATGAAGTATTTTATAAAAGTTACAAACTTATGCCGCTGCACCAACTGGAAAGCTACATTGAAACCAACAAGCACCTGCCTGATATACCTACGGAAGAGGAAGTACTGAAAGACGGAGTTAAACTCAGCGAAATGAATGCATTGTTGCTGAAAAAGGTTGAAGAGTTGACCTTATACATAATAAACCAACAAAAGCGTATTCATCGTCTTGAGAAGGAACTTGAAAGGTAGGACTTATTAAACGGGTACAAATAAAGAACATGCATAAACAATTTGCCATATTCACATTGCTACTGCTTTTCATGTCAACATGTGCACAAAATAACACTTTTCAAAAAAAGTTTGTTGATGTATCCCTCTCAATGGCTGGTGTTGAAGGTGACCGGGTTACCAATAGCATGGGCATTCAGGCAGGTATCGAATTCAGGTTGAAAAATAATGTGGGTATGCAATGTGATTTGCGGTATATTTTCGATGTGCCCAGGCTCAGAGGTAACGGATATTTTATTATTCATGTTGATAATCTTACAGGTTTTGCCATTCATACGGACGTGAAGATTTATCTTCGGCAATCGGGAGATCAGCTAACAGGTGGGTATTTTGGCGGGCAGGTACTTTACCAATATACAATTAGCTCCTTACAAGATAATCGGGTAAACAGAACCAAAGCAGACCTCTATGGAATTACCGGTTGGAAATATCTTGGCAATACCGGCTTTTTATTTGAAGTTTCCGCGGGAATAGGCATGCAACTAATAAGTAGTTATTCGTCAGGTAAAAACTATTCTGTTTCAAATGAATTTCCATGGTCAAAACCTTATGGTTCGGGAACAAATATTTATCCCGATCTTACGTGGAATATCAGGATTGGATGGCGTTTTTAATAATTTAAATACTGAAAAGATGAAAAGAAAAATTAGATGCTCTTTTTTAAATAATGTAATACTTCTTTTTGCATTAATGCAACTCAATAATATATATCCTCAAAAAAATATTGAAAGTGTATCAGATGATTGGAAACAGCAAACAGCGAATTATGTAATAATTGGATACACTTCTAACAACCCCAACGTGGACAAGCCACAACCAAACAGGGATTTTTTGCATCTTTGAGACATGGAATTACTTACAACAACATACAAGAATAAAATCAATGGCACCTTGGGCTGTTTTGACAGGGTAATCATAAC